>NZ_JACBXC010000291.1 GCF_013870535.1 Streptomyces phytophilus
GCCTCAAACATGTGCGCTCCCCGTCTGCGGTTCTCGTTGTCCGTGGTGCCGAGTCCGTGCCGGTGCCTCTATTGATCTGACTGTCCCGGGCGGTGCCGGGTTGCCGTCTGTACGGGTATCCGTACCGATTTCACCCCTGCGGGGGACGCCGCACCCGCCCTCGGCCGGCCTCGCGGGCGGGCCGGGGGCGACGGGCGGCCCGGGTCAGTGCTCGTAGAAGCCGCGGCCGCTCTTGCGGCCGATGTCGCCGGCGTCGACCATGCGGCGCATCAGCTCCGGCGGCGCGAACTTCTCGTCCTGGGTCTCGGTGTAGATGTTCTCGGCGGCGTGCAGCAGGATGTCGACGCCGGTCAGGTCGGCGGTGGCCAGCGGCCCCATGGCGTGGCCGAAGCCGAGCCGGCAGGCGACGTCGATGTCCTCTGCGGTGGCGACGCCCGACTCGTACAGCTTGACGGCCTCGACGACGAGCGCGGTGATCAGCCGCGTGGTCACGAAGCCGGCCACGTCGCGGTTGGCGACGATGCAGGTCTTGCCGGTGGATTCGGCGAAGGCCCGGGCGCGGGCGAGGGTCTCGTCGCTGGTCTTCAGGCCGCGTACCAGCTCGCAGAGCCCCATCATGGGGACCGGCGAGAAGAAGTGCGTGCCGACGACGCGCTCGGGGCGGGCGGTCACCGCCGCGATCTTGGTGAGGGGGATCGCGGAGGTGTTGGAGGCGAGCACGGCGTCGTCGCGTACCAGGCCGTCGAGCGTGCGGAAGATCTCCTGCTTGACGTCGAGGCGTTCGAAGACGGCCTCGACGACGATGTCCGCGTCGGCGGCGGCGTCGAGGTCGGTGGTGGTGGTGATGCGGGCGAGTGCCTGCTCGGCGGTGGCCGCGTCCAGCTTGCCCTTGGCGACGAACTTCTCGTACGAGCCCTCGATGCCGTCCGTGCCGCGCGTCAGCGCCTCGTCGGTGAGGTCGCGCAGCACGACGTGCCAGCCGGCCTGTGCGGCGACCTGGGCGATACCGGACCCCATGAGTCCGGCTCCGACGACGGCGAGCTTTCCGGCGGATTCCACGGTGGTTCCCTCGCTCTACGGCTCGTTCACGTGCTCCGAAGCGGACACTAGCGCTCCTGGCCCGCCCGCGGAGCGCGAAGAGATGCGCGTCACGTCTCAGATGACGGACATCACACGCCTGCGGCTCACTCGGCGGGCCGGCGCGCGTAGTTGAGCACCTTTTGGCCCAACAGGTCCGCCATCTCGTCGAGAACCCCCAGCGCGGCGCGCGAGACGGCCGCGGGGTGGCCGCCGGCGACCATCTCGCGGCGGATGAAGTCGTAGAGCGCGCTGTTGACCCAGGAGAGCTGACCCGCGATCAGCTCCGGGAGCGGATCGTCCGCGGCGGCCCGGGTCTCCTCGCGCAGGGTGGCGGCGAGAAGCGCGAGGCCCTCCCGCTGCATGTGCCACAGCCGGGCCTGGAGGGCGTTCGCCTCCTGGACGACCACGAGGAACTTGCCCATGCCCGGGTTGAGCCCGACCCGGCCGGACATCACCTCGACGTCCTCCTGCAGCCCGCGCAGCACGGCCTCCGCGGCGGACTCGCCGGGGGCCCGGCCGCGTACGTCCCGGGAGGTGCGCTCGACCACGCCGCGGCTGCGGTCGAGGAAGAGGTCCTCCTTGGCCGGGAAGTAGTTGTACACGGTGTTGACCGAGACGTCCGCGGCCTCGGCGACCTCGGCGACCGTGACCGCGTCGAAGCCGCGCTCCAGGAACAGGCCGGTGGCCACGTCGGAGATGTGCTGCCTGGTCTGCCGCTTCTTGCGCTCCCTGAGTCCCTCGGCCATGCCCTCATCGTACCCAGGCTGGTGTGAGTGGAAAATTAGAGTCATTGCAAAAATTCAGTGACTCTGTTTTTCTTGGGACATGGCGATCCTCAGCACGTCCGGCCTCGCCCGGACCTTCACCACCAAGCAGGGGCCGGTCGAGGCCGTCCGCGGCATCGACCTGCGGGTGCAGCCCGGTGAGATCGTCGGGCTCCTCGGGCCCAACGGCGCCGGCAAGACCACCACCCTGCAGATGCTCACGACCCTGCTGCCGCCCACCGGCGGCGCCGCCACCGTCGCGGGCCGCGACCTGGTCGCCGACCCCGCGGGCGTACGCGAACGCATCGGGTACGTGGCCCAGAGCGGCGGCGTCGACCCGCAGGTCTCCGTCCGGGAGGAACTGGTCACCCAGGGCCGGCTGTACCGGCTGGCGAAGGCCCCGGCCGCCGCGCGGGCCGCGGAACTCGCCGCAGAACTGGGCGTCGAGGACCTCCTCGACCGCCCCTGCGCCGCGCTCTCCGGCGGCCAGCGGCGCCGGCTCGACCTCGCGCTCGGGCTCGTCCACCGGCCCGAGCTGCTCTTCCTCGACGAGCCCACCACCGGGCTCGACCCGGGCAGCCGCGCCGACCTGTGGGACCTGGTCCGCCGGCTGCGCGACCGGCACGGCACCACCGTCGTGCTCACCACGCACTACCTCGACGAGGCCGACGCCCTCGCCGACCGGATCGTGGTCGTCGACCACGGCGTCGTCGTCGCGGACGGCACGCCGCGGGAGTTGAAGCAGCGCCACGCCGGCTCGCCCGGCGCCTCCCTCCAGGACGCCTTCCTCGCCCTCACCGGCCGCCGCCCCGCGCCCGCCCAGGACCCCGCGCCGCTGTCCGTCTGACGGCGCCCGCCGCCCGCCCCGACTCCGTACGATCCAGCCCCCGGGAGAGCCCCGTGCACGTCCTCGCCGCCGACACCGCCCTCGTCTTCGGCCGCTACGCCCGCCAGACCCTGCGCTCGCGCTTCCAGATGCTCTTCGGCATCCTCATGCCCCTGCTCTACCTCGTCTTCTTCGGCCCGCTGCTGCGCGACCTGCCGCTCGCCGCCGACGCCAGCTCGTGGCAGGTCCTCGTCCCCGGGCTGCTGATGATGCTCGGGCTGTTCAGCGCCTCCTTCGCCGGCTTCGGCATCATCGTGGAGAAGAACCTCGGCGTGCTGGACCGCATGCGCGCCACCCCCGTCAGCCGGCTCGCGCTGCTGCTCGGCCGGGTGCTGCGCGACGCGCTGCTGCTGCTCTTCCAGGCCGTGCTGCTCGTCGTCGCCGCGGTGGCGATGGGGCTGCGCGCGCCGCTGCCCGGGGTGCTGATCGGCCTGGTGTTCGTCGCGCTGCTCTCGACGGCGATGGCCTCGCTGTCGTACGCCTTCGCCCTGCGGGTGCGTACGCCGCAGGAGTTCGGCCCCGTCGTCAACGCCGTCACGCTGCCGTCGATGCTGCTGTCCGGGCTGATGCTGCCGATGGCGCTGGCGCCCGGGTGGCTGGACGCGCTGTCGCGCGCGGTGCCGTACCGCTACGTCGTCGACGCCGTGCGCGCCGCCTTCACGGGCGAGTACGCGGGCACCGAGATGCTGTGGGGCGCGCTGGTCGCCGCCGCGTTCGCCGCGGGAGCGGTGACGCTGGGCACACGCGTGTTCCGCGGCGCCGGGGCGTAGGGGCGCGGGCATACGCTGTGCACATGGTCAACCTGACGCGGATCTACACCCGTACCGGAGACAAGGGCACCACCGCGCTCGGCGACATGAGCCGGGTGCCCAAGACCGACCTGCGGATCTCCGCGTACGCCGACGCCAACGAGGCCAACGCCGTCATCGGCACCGCCCTCGCCCTCGGCGAGCTGCCCGAGGAGGTCGCCCGCGTCCTCACCCGGGTGCAGAACGACCTCTTCGACGTCGGCGCCGACCTCTCCACGCCCGTGCGGCCGGACCCCGAGTACCCGCCGCTGCGCGTCGAGCAGGAGTACGTCGACCGGCTGGAGGCCGACTGCGACCGCTTCCTCGCCGACCTGGAGAAGCTGCGCAGCTTCATCCTCCCCGCCGGCACGCCCGGCGCGGCGCTGCTGCACCAGGCGTGCACGGTGGTGCGCCGGGCCGAGCGGTCGACGTGGGCCGCCCTGGAGGTGCACGGCGAGATCATGAACCCGCTGACGGCCACGTACCTCAACCGGCTATCGGATCTGCTCTTCATCCTTGCGCGTACGGCCAACAAGGCGGTCGGCGATGTCCTTTGGGTGCCGGGCGGAGAACGCTGAGGTGCCGCGGCCGCCGCGGTCCCCGTCCGCCTCCACCGCGTCGGCCGGGCGCTGCTTGGGGAAGAGCGTGTAACTCCCGGCGATGACCACGTTGATGCCGATGACGAACAGCATCCGCAGCTGCCACGCCTTCAGCGACTCGGTGTCGCCGTCGCCGCCGACGTACCAGGCGGCGCCCTGGAGCAGCGCGATCGCGATGCCGCTCGCCAGGATCCAGCGGGCGGCCGTCCTCCACTCGTGCAGCGCCCGCGCCATCCCGTACTCCGGCGGCTTCACCGGCGGCGGCCCGCCCGCGAAGCGGTGCGCGAAGCGGGCGTCGACCCAGCGGATCGTCGCCGGGCCGAGCGCGATCGAGAAGCCGATGTAGACGGCGGCCAGGCCGTGCTTCCAGTCCGGCTCCGCGCCGTTCTTGAGGTCGATCGCCGTGACGACCAGCAGCACGACCTCCAGCAGCGGCTCGCACAGCAGCACCGCGGCGCCCAGCCGCGGCCTTCTCGCCAGGTAGCGCAGCGAGAGCCCTGCGGCGAGCAGCACCCAGAAGGCGACCTCGCAGACGATGATGAGCGTGACGATCACGGTGCTCTCCCTTCCCGGGCCTGCTTCCAGGCTCCCGCGCGGGGCGCGCGGGTACGTCGTCGTACGCGACGATCCCGGGCTGCATCCTTCGATGTAGCCCGCGCCCGCCAAAAGCGGGCCGGGATACGGAGGCCGGCGCCCCCGCGGCCGTGTTTGATGGGGGAGTGACCAGCTCACGCCCCTCGCTCAGGCCGCACCGCGACGACGTACTCCTCGCGGCCATCGGCCTGCTCGGCGGCGTGGCGCTCTGGGCGCTCGGGCTGCACACCCAGGGCGGGCGGCCGTTCCACGACTCGCGGCTGACGCTGATCCCGCTCGCGTTCATGTGCGGCGCCGAGCTGCTGCGCCGGAGCCGGCCGATGACCGCGCTGGGCATCGCCACCGCCGCCGTCGTCGCCGACCAGTTCACGTGGGGCACGCTGGCCACGGTCCTGATGTTCACGGACCTCGTGTACGCGGCCGTCGTCTACGGCACCGCGACCGCCGCCCGCTGGATCCCGCGGATCGCCGCGGGGCTCACCGTGGCCACGACCATCGTCGTGCTGGCCGTCTTCCAGGACCGGGTCGTGATCCTCCTCGGCGTCGCCGTCGGCCTCATCACCCTCGCCCCCGCCACCACCGGCGTCGCCCTGCGCTCCCACCGCCAGGCCGCCGACGCCGCCCGGCTGCGGGCGCAGCAGACGGCGCTGCTCGCCGAGCTGGACCGGCGCGAGGCCGTCGGCGCCGAGCGCGCCCGGATGGCCCGCGAGCTGCACGACATGGTGGCCAACCACCTCTCCGCCATCGCCATCCACGCCACCGCCGCCCAGTCGATCGACGACCCCGGGGCGTCCCGGGAGGCGCTGTCCGTCATCCGCGAGAACAGCGTGCAGGGGCTGGCGGAGATGCGCCGCCTCATCGGCCTGCTGCGCGACTCCGAGGGCGACGGGGCGAAGGACGAGCCGGCGGCGGCCCCGACGCTGGACGGGCTGGCCGCGCTGGTGGAGCAGGCCCGGGTCAACGGCGCCGCCAGCGGGCTCGGCTTCACCCTCGACGACGCCCGCGAGCCGGGCGCGCCGCTGCCGGCGCCGGTGGAACTGGCCGCGTACCGCATCGTGCAGGAGTCGCTGACGAACGCGCTCAAGCACGCCGCCCCGGGCGAGGTACGGGTCGCGCTGGCCGGACCCGAGC
>NZ_JACBXC010000292.1 GCF_013870535.1 Streptomyces phytophilus
CATCCGCGCGCCCGCATGTGCGCCCCGGCCGCCGGGGCAGCCTTCCGGTGGAAGGGAACACCCTGCTAGGAGGTCCGCATGCCGGAAGAATTCACCTCCCGCACCCGTGCCGACCCGCGCGCCACGGCACGGCCGCCGCGGATGCGCCCGAAGATGACCCCGCTGCCGAAGCTGAGGGCCTGTAGCTGCGGCCCCGGCTGCTCCTGCGGGTGCCAGTCGGGCGGGTCGTGCAACTGCGGCGGGAGCTGCGGCTGAGCCGCCGGACGACGCCTGCGACGAGACGCCCGCAGCCCCTGCCCTGACGACACCGGGCAGGGGCTGCGGTGTACGTACGTCCGTACGGAGGCTCTCCCCCTACTTCTTGCCCTGGTTCGCCACCGCCTGGATCGCCGAGGCCGCCGCCTCCGGGTCGAGGTACGTGCCGCCGCTGCCGACGGGGCGGAGGTCGGAGTCCAGCTCGTACGCCAGCGGGATGCCGGTGGGGATGTTCAGGCCGGGGATCTCCTCGTCGGGGATGCCGTCGAGGTGCTTGACCACCGCCCGCAGGCTGTTGCCGTGCGCCGCGACGAGCACGGTCCGGCCGGCCTGGAGGTCCGGCACGATGCTGTCGTACCAGTACGGCAGGGCCCGGTCCAGCACGTCCTTCAGGCACTCGGTCCGCGGCCGCAGCTCGCTGGGGATGTGCGCGTAGCGCGCGTCGTGCGCCTGCGAGAACTCGCTGTCGTCGGAGATCGGCGGCGGGGGCGTGTCGTACGAGCGGCGCCAGGTCATGAACTGCTCCTCGCCGAACTCGGCGAGCGTCTGGGCCTTGTCCTTGCCCTGGAGCGCGCCGTAGTGCCGCTCGTTGAGGCGCCAGGAGCGGGCGACCGGGATCCAGTGCCGGTCGCAGGCGGCCAGCGACAGGTTGGCGGTCCTGATGGCGCGCTTGAGCAGCGACGTGTGGACGACGTCCGGCAGCCAGCCGGCTTCGCGCAGCAGCTCTCCGCCGCGCACCGCCTCCTTCTCGCCCTTGTCGGTGAGGTTCACGTCCACCCAGCCGGTGAACAGGTTCTTGGCGTTCCAGTCGCTCTCTCCGTGGCGGAGGAGGATCAGCTTGTACGGTGCGTCGGCCATGGCACCGAGCCTAATCGAGCGGCCGTGCCCCCACCCCGCGGGCCCGGATTGACGGCAGCCGTCAATTCGGTGGCGAAACGGCGACCCCGCTTCGTAACATCCCCTCATCTGTCGCGCCACTTACATTCGGGGGTTTCGCCGTGCCCGTCAGCCGCATCGGCCGCGCCACCCGCGAGACGGTCTCCGGCCTGCCCCGCGAGTTCTGGTGGCTGTGGACGTCCACGCTCGTCAACCGGCTCGGCGGCTTCGTCGCGACCTTCATGGCCCTGTACCTGACGCAGGAGCGCGGCCACTCCGCCTCGTACGCCGGCCTGGTCGCCGCGCTGTACGGGTTCGGCGGCGTGATCTCCTCGCTCGGCGGCGGCGTGCTCGCCGACCGCCTCGGGCGCCGGCCCACGCTGATGCTCGCGCAGTCCTCGACCGCCGTGACCGTCGCCGCGCTCGGCTTCACCACGCACCAAGTGGCCATCCCCGCCGTCGCCTTCGCCGTCGGCATGGCGTCCAACGCCTCCCGGCCCGCGGTGCAGGCGATGATGGCGGACATCGTCCCGCCGAAGGACCGCGTACGGGCCTTCTCCCTCAACTACTGGGCGATCAACCTGGGCTTCGCGATCTCCTCCGCCGGCGCCGGCTTCATCGCCGAGTACAGCTACCGGGCCGGCTTCCTCATCGAGGGCGCCCTGACCCTCGTCTGCGCGATCCTCGTCTACGTCAAGCTCCCGGAGTCCCGGCCGGAGCGCCCCGCGGGCGCCGCGGGCGAGGCGGCGGACCCCGTACGCCTCGGCACGGTGGTGCGCGACGGTCGGTTCATGGGCGTGGTCGGGCTGTCGTTCCTGATCGCCCTCATCTTCATGCAGGCGTACGTCTCGCTGCCGGTGGCGATGGGCGACCAGGGCTTCTCCAGCTCGGACTTCGGGCTCGCCATCGCCGTGAACGGCGTGCTGATCGTCGTCATGCAGATACCCGTGACCCGGTTCATCGAGCACCGCGACCCGCGGATGCTGCTGATCGTCTCCTCGCTGCTGGCGGGGTACGGGTTCGGGCTCAACGTCTTCGCCGGGTCGGTCGCCGTGTACGCCCTGGTCGTCTGCGTCTGGACGCTCGGCGAGATCGTCAACGCACCGACGCAGACGAGCATCGTCGTCCGCCTCTCCCCCGTCCACGGCCGCGGGCGGTACCAGGGCATGTACACCACGTCCTGGGCCGTCGCGTCGCTCGCCGCCCCGCTGCTGGGCGGTTGGATCATCGACGAGGCCGGGGCGGAGTGGCTGTGGGCCGGGTGCGCGGCGGTGGGCACGGTGGCGGCGGCGGGGTACGCCCTGCTGATGCGCGGACTGCCGACGGAGGACCCGGTACCGGAACGGACCGGGGAGCCGCCGGAGGACCGGGATCCGACCACGAAGCCGCCGGGCGACACCGCCGCCCGCCCGACGCCGGCGGCGTAACGCGAGCACCGTCCGGCCAGCCCCGGCGCCAGCCACTCCGGCCACCGCTCGCACAGCCGAGTGCGTTTCACGTGCCGTGGTCGAGGTCGACCTCGTACTCCACGACGGTGGTGTCGGCTCGCCGCACGATCGGGCGCGCCACCTCCACCACCCGCCCGACAGGGGGCACCATCGACGGCAGGACCGTAGCCCCGGTACCGGTCCCGCGACGAGCCCGCCGTGGGCGGTTTCGGTCACGGGGGCGGGTTCGGAGGCGTAGCCCGGTGGCGCGACGCGGTAGTTCGCCCCGTTACGTGCGTGCGTACCGGTGCAAAACCGGCGCGCAGCGGGTCCCGGTGCACGAACTCTGCCGCCCCCGGTACGTATTGGGCCGAATTCTCACCGCTGAGCGGGCGCCGGGCGGGTGGCCGGCCTCTGTGGCAACCTCACCTGTCACACCGGTAGCGTCGGCCCCCTCGGAAACGCCCACCGTTCCGTCCGAGGGGGAGTCTGTGTCCGACCTGTACATCGACAACGCCATGCTCAAACGCGTCCGCCACAACCTCGCCCACATCGGCGAAGTCCTGGACAAACCCGCCCGCGCCATGGCCGACGTGGACGCCAGGGCCATGGGGGCGAGCGCGCTGGAGCGGCGCATGGACGAGTTCGGCGACGAGTGGTCGTACGGGTTCGGCCAGTTGCGTAAATTCGCCAAGGGCGCGGTGGAGGCGCTCGACCAGATCGAGAAGGGCTTCGCCGACCTCGACAAGGACCTCGCGGCCGCGCTGTCCGAGGCGGCGCGGAAGTGACCGCGCCCACCGCCGCGGACTACCCCACGCTGGGCTTCGTGCCCTGCCCCGGCGACTACGAGACGGCCAAGGACACCGCCGCCACCGTCCGCCGCACCTCCGACGCGCTGGGCGAGATATGCCGGGTCCTGGAGGGCGCCGACGAGGGCGACTGGCGCGGCAAGGCCGCCGACGCCTTCCGGGCGCTGCTCGCCGACGACTTCCGCCCGAAGGTGAAGGACGCGTACAGCGCCTTCTCCACGGCCCGTACGGTGCTCACCGACTGGGCCGAGAACATCGACCGCCAGCAGCGGGCGGCGGCGCGGCTGGAGGACGAGGCCGCGGAGCTGAAGCGGACGGCGGACGCGGAGGCGAAGAAGGAAGCGGAGAAAGAAGCCGGGAAAGAGGACGGCAAAGGCGGGGGCCAGGGCCCGGATGCGGGCTCCGGATCCGACGAGGACCCCCTCGCCGACGTACGCCGCCGGGCGCGCAGCCTGCACGACGACTACGAGCAGGAAGGCCGCGACGCCGCCACCCGGCTGCAGAAGGCCCTCGACATCGCCCCCGACGAGCCCGGCTTCTGGGACAAGCTCGGCGACGCGGTCGGCGGGGCGCTGGAGGCCATCGGCCAGGCCGTGACCGACCCGATGGGCACGCTCGCGGAGCTGGCCCCGCTCTTCAAGACGCTCGGCGACATCGCCGGACTGCTCAGCACCGTCACCGGACTCCTCGCGCTCGTTCCCGGGCTCCAGTTCCTCGGCGCGGCCTCGCTCGCGCTCGCGGGCGTCGCGCTCGTCGCGCACTACCTCTCCGCGGTCGGCACCACCGGCAGCTTCCTCAAGGCGCTCGCCACCAAGGACGTCATCCTCGACGCCGTCGGCTTCGGCCTCGGCAAGCTCGGCGCCCGCTTCGGCGACGAGATCCTGGCCGCCGCGAAGGCGGGCAACCAGCCGACGCGGATGGTGGCGCAGTTGGGCGGCCGGCTGCCGGCCATGGAGCTGCCGCAGGGCTACTTCCAGCTCGCGCGCGGGGCGTCGTACAGCATGAGCGTGCGCGAGTTCGGCATGCGCACCGGGCAGTACTTCACCACCTGGACCGGCAACGCCTTCACCGCCGAGGGCTCCCACGACACCATCGAGACCGCCGGGAAGCTTCTCACCTGGGACTTCGGCGCGCTGACGAACAAGGACACGGTGGCGCCATGGGCACGCTGACGCCCGGCAGGATCCAGTTGTACGCGCCCGTCGACTGGTTCGACCTGATGGCCGACGGCGGCGACCACGAGGCGACCCGCGCCCGCTGCGCGGAGCTGGTGCGGCTGACGTACCCGCGGACGGCGGCGGAGCGGCGGGAGCAGTTCACCGACGCGCTGGTGGCGTGGCACGACGTGCTGTACGCGGACGGGGTGCTGATGAACGGCATCGTCACGGCGCCGCTGCCGAGCAGCGGGGAGCAGGCGGCGTGGCTGGTGTTCGCGGGCGTGGTCGCGGTGCCGGAGAGCCCGTCGGACCTGGACCTGGGCGAGTTGATGACGTCGGTGTTCGCGGAGCACTACGGCGCGGCGCCGGCGTACACGGAGGCGTACGCGACGGACATGGGGATGGGGTTCGGGTTCGTGGCGCAGCCTGCGCTGCCGGGGGCGGTGGCCGCAGACGCGGCCGCCGAAGGGGCCGAGGGCACCGGCGGCGAGCCGGTGCAGGTGGGGCTGGCCGGCGCGCTGGCCACGCCGGTGGGCGGCGGGCTCGGCCTGCTGGTCGTCGGTACGAGCCTGAACCCGTTGCAGGCCGGGGAGTTGGCGGGGCTGGTGGCGGTGATCGCGGGCCGGTCGGTGTTCGTGGACGAGGCACCGGATGCGTCCGGGCCGACGGGGTAGCCGCTCGGCGAACCCGGTGAGCCCGGCGGAGATCGTCGCGCGCAACCGGCGGCTGATGCGGGAGCTGCTGGAGCGGCCGGAGTCCCCGGCCCCGCAGGGGCGCAGGGCGCTGCTGCTGGCGGTGATGGCCGCGCCGGTGGTGGTCGCGTTCGGCGTTGCGGCGTGCTCGTCAACAGCTTCCCCGTGATGCGCAAGGCGTTCACGGTCGCGTACGAGGAGGTCGTCGGGGACGGCAGGACACCGCCGTTCGCGGAGTACGAGCGCCATCTCGGCCGGTACTTCCCGGACATCATGCGCATCATGGGCCTCCCGCCGGAGATGGAGGGCCCGTTCGTGCGGGAGAGCTACCGCAGGGCGCACGAGATCCCGCTGTTCGACGGCGTGACGGAGCTGCTCACCGAGCTGCGCGCCCGCGGGTTCCGGCTCGCGGTGGCGACCGGGAAGTCCGGGGAGCGGGCCCGCTCGCTGCTCGACGTCCTGGGCGTCCTGGCCTTTTTCGACCACGTCGTCGGCTCCGACGAGGTGGCCAGGGCCAAGCCCGCGCCGGACATCGTGCTGCGCGCACTCCACCTGCTGGGCGCGGACCCCCGGGAGGCGCTGATGCTCGGCGACGCGGAGACCGACATCGCCAGCGCCCGGGG
>NZ_JACBXC010000293.1 GCF_013870535.1 Streptomyces phytophilus
CGTGGCGGCGCCCGACGACGTGGACACGCCCGCGGATCTGGCGCTGCTCGACGAGCCCCGGGCAGGCTGGCACTGAGCGCCACCGGACCCGTACCGAAAGCCTCTCGATATCAACAGACCGTTGAACTTCCGGGATAAGGAAACTATTCTCCACAGGCCAGAAGGGTTCGGAACCCGCTTCCGGCCGCCCACGCCACGTTCCGCTGCGCCCGGCACCCCGTGCCGCCAAGGAGTGACAGCCATGTCCGCAGTCGTCGCCGCCGCCGAGCCCGCGCCCCGCCAGGACGACGTCCTCACCGACGCCGCCCTCGCCTTCCTCGCCGAACTCCACCGCCGGTTCACCCCCCGCCGCGACGAACTCCTCGCCCGCCGCGCCGAACGCCGCGCCGCCGTCGCGCGCACCGCCACCCTCGACTTCCTCCCCGAGACCGCGGACATCCGCGCCGACGACACCTGGCGCGTCGCCCCCGCCCCGCCCGCGCTGGAGGACCGCCGGGTGGAGATCACCGGCCCCACCGACCGCAAGATGACGATCAACGCCCTCAACTCCGGCGCCCGCGTCTGGCTCGCCGACTTCGAGGACGCCTCCGCGCCCACCTGGGAGAACGTCATCGGCGGCCAGGCCAACCTCATCGACGCCTACGAGCGCCGCATCGACTTCACCGACCCCGCCTCCGGCAAGTCCTACGCCCTGCGGCCCGCCGCAGAACTGGCGACCGTCGTCACCCGGCCGCGCGGCTGGCACCTGGACGAGCGCCACCTCACCGTCGACGGCCGCCCCGTGCCGGGCGCGCTGGTCGACTTCGGGCTCTACTTCTTCCACAACGCCCGCCGGCTGCTCGACCTCGGCAAAGGCCCGTACTTCTACCTGCCGAAGACCGAGTCGCACCTCGAAGCCCGGCTGTGGAACGACGTGTTCGTCCTCGCCCAGGACTACTGCGGCATCCCCCAGGGCACCGTACGGGCCACCGTCCTGATCGAGACCATCACCGCCGCGTACGAGATGGAGGAGATCCTCTACGAGCTGCGCGACCACGCCTCCGGCCTCAACGCCGGCCGCTGGGACTACCTCTTCTCGATCGTCAAGAACTTCCGCGACGGCGGAGCGAAGTTCGTGCTCCCCGACCGCAACGCGGTCACGATGACCGCCCCGTTCATGCGCGCGTACACCGAACTCCTCGTCCGCACCTGCCACAAGCGCGGCGCCCACGCGATCGGCGGCATGGCGGCCTTCATCCCCTCCCGCCGCGACCCGGAGGTCAACAAGGTCGCGTTCGAGAAGGTCAAGGCGGACAAGGACCGCGAGGCCCGCGACGGCTTCGACGGCTCCTGGGTCGCCCACCCGGACCTGGTGCCGATCGCCGTGGAGTCGTTCGACGCCGTGCTCGGCGACCGGCCGCACCAGAAGGACCGGCTGCGCGAGGACGTGTCCGTGGCCGCCGCCGACCTGATCGCCGTCGACTCGCTGGACGCGAAGCCGACGTACCCGGGGCTGGTCAACGCCGTGCAGGTGGGCATCCGTTACATCGAGGCGTGGCTGCGAGGGTTGGGCGCGGTGGCCATCTTCAACCTCATGGAGGACGCCGCCACCGCGGAGATCTCGCGGTCGCAGATCTGGCAGTGGATCAACGCGGGCGTCGTCTTCGACGACGGCCGGCCGGTGACGGAGGAACTGGTCCGGGAGATCGCGGCGGAGGAACTGTCGGCCCTGCGGGCGGAGCTGGGCGCGGAGGCGTTCGCGGCGGGCCGCTGGCAGCAGGCGCACGACCTGCTGCTCCAGGTCTCGCTGGACGCGGACTACGCGGACTTCCTCACGCTACCGGCGTACGAACTCCTCGACTGACGCGCGACCCGGCCGCCGGGGCACCCACTGGCGGAGTGGGGGCGGTACGTGGTCGCATGCTGCCATGACCGACGAGACACAGGACTCCCCCGACCCCGCAGCCTCCGCCGTCGCGGCCGGCGGCGCCGGTGCGGCTGGTGCTGGTGGTGCCGCTGGCGCTGGTGGTGCCGCGCGCGCCGCCGTCGCCGGCCGCTTCCGCGGGCTCCTCGACGACCTCGACCGAACCTCCGGGACGGCGGTCGCCGACGCGGCCACGCTGATCCTGGACGCCGTCGCCGCGGGCGGCCTCGTGTACGCGGCCGGGGCCGGGCACTCGCTGGCGATGGTCTGCGAGACGTTCTACCGGGCGGGCGGACTGGCGGGCGTACGGCCCGTGTGGGAACCGGAGATCCTGCCGCTGAACGGCGCGACCGCCAGCACCGCCGCGGAGCGGCGGCCGGGCTCCGGGCGGGCCGTGGTGGAGAGGGTGAAGCCGGGCCCGCAGGACGTGGTGGTGGTCTTCTCCACCAGCGGCCGCAACCCGTACCCGGTGGAGATCGCGCAGGAGTGCATGGCGCGCGGGGTGCCGGTGGTCGCGGTGACGTCGATGCCGGCGTCGGCGAGCGCGACGGCGCGGTCCAGCACGCGGCTGGCGGACCACGCGACGGTGGTGCTCGACACGTGCGTACCGCCGGGCGACGTGGTGCACCCGCCGGAGTCGCCGCACACGGCGGCGGTGTCGACGGTGCTGGGGGCGTACGCGTGGGCGCTGCTGCTGGCGGAGCTGGACGAGCAGGCGGGGGCGCGGGGGGTGGAGCTGCCGCGGTGGGTGAGTGCGAACGTCCCGGGCGGGGACGAGGCGAATCGCCGCAACTTCACCCGGTACGGGGGCCGCATCCCGGAGCTGTGACGGGGCGGCGGGTGGGGGGGGAGCCCCCCGCCGGGGCTCCGCCCCGAACCCCGGGGCGCCAGACCCGCGGCGAGGCAAGGAGTCGGGCCCGGCCGGGGCCGTCCCCCCGGCCGGGAGTTCTGGGTCGTCAGGTTCCCGACGCCAGCCGTGCCAGCCGCCGCGCCTGCCTCCTCGTCTCCCCCGCCACCGACTCCTCGTCCACCGTGACCAGCCGGCCCTCCTCCACCACCGGCTCCCCGTCGACCAGCGACAGCGTCACCGGTGCCGGCGCGCCGAGGACCAGCGCCGCCACCGGGTCCGCGATCGACGCGTGGGCCAGGCCGTCGAGTTTCCACAGGACCAGGTCCGCCAGCTTGCCCGGCTCCAGCGAGCCGATCGCGTCCGCGCGGCCCAGGACCTGCGCGCCGCCGTACGTGCCCAGGCGCAGCGCCTGGCGTGCCGTCAGGGCCTTCTCCCGGTGTGCGCCCAGCCGGTTGATGAGCAGCGCGTTGCGCAGCTCCGTGTGGAGTTCGCCGGACTCGTTCGACGCGCTGCCGTCCACGCCCAGGCCGACCGGGATGCCCGCCGCCAGCATGTCCGGGACCCGCGCGATGCCCGCGGCCAGGCGGGCGTTGGACGACGGACAGTGGGCGACGCCCGTGCGCGTACGGGCGAAGGCGGCGATGTCCGTGTCGGTCATGTGGACGCAGTGGGCCATCCACACGTCCTCGCCCAGCCAGCCGGTGGATTCGAAGTAGCGCGTCGGGCCCATGCCGAACCGCTCGTGGCAGAACTTCTCCTCCTCCACCGTCTCGCTGCCGTGCGTGTGCAGCCGCACCCCCTTGCGGCGGCCCAGCTCCGCGCCCTGGCGCAGCAGTTCGGTGGAGATGGAGAACGGCGAGCACGGCGCCGCCGCGACCTGCACCATCGCGTCGTACGACGCGTCGTGGTGCGCGTCGATGACCGCTTCGGTGCCCGCCAGCGCGCCGTCCAGCGTCTCGACGGCGAAGTCCGGCGGCAGGCCCCCCGACGACTCGCCCAGGTCCATGGAGCCGCGGGCGAAGGTGAAGCGGACGCCCGTCTCGCGGGCGGCGCGGATGATGGCACCGGCGAGGTCGCCCGCGCCGCGCGGGTAGACGTAGTGGTGGTCCGTCGCGGTGGTCACCCCGCCGCGGGCGAGTACCGCCAGCGAGCCCCGGGCCGCGGCGTGGCACATCGGCTCGTCGATGCGCGCCCAGATGGGGTAGAGGGCGACGAGCCAGTCGAAGAGGTTGGCGTCCTGGGCGAGGCCGCGGGTGAGCCACTGGTAGAAGTGGTGGTGGGTGTTGACGAGTCCTGGCGTGGCCAGGTGCCCGGTGGCGTCGATCCTGCGCGTCACGTTCGCGAGTCCGGCCGGTGCCGGGCCCGCGCCCACCGACTCGATCCGGTTGTCCGCGACGACGACGTGCCCGGAGGCGTGCTCCGTGCCCGCGGCGTCCACGGTGGCGATCGCGCAGTTCTCGACGACGGTGCGCCGTGCTGCCATGGGTTCCTCGGCTTCCTGGACCGCCGGGCGGTCAGAGGTTGGTCATGTCGTCGGGGATCCGGGCGTCCGCGCCGTCGCGCAGGACGGTCGCCTCGATCAGACCGTACGGGCGGTCGGCGGCGAAGTAGACGGCGCCGTCCGCGGCGTCGTTCTTCAGTCCGAAGGGCTCCAGGTCGACGCGGAAGTGGTGCTTGTTGGGCAGGGAGAAGCGGATCTCCTCGATCTCCGGGCGGTGTTCGACGACCCGTGCGCCCATCGCGTACAGGCTCTGCTGGAGCGAGAGCGAGTAGGTGTCGGCGAAGGCCGTGAGGAGGTGCCCCACGGTCTGCTCGTACGAGTCGTCCCAGGCCGGCGGCCGTTCCCCGGCCGCGCCTGTCCAGCTGTGCCGCCACCGGGCGGAGACCTCGGTGGCGAGTATGCGGTCGTAGTCCTCCTGGAGTGTGGTGTACGCGTCCTTGGCGTAGCCCCAGAACTCCGAGGCGGTGGTGTTCATGACGACCAGGTCCTTCAGTCCGCCCATCACCTCGAAGCGCTCGCCGTCCCAGGTGACCTGGGCGACGCGGGTCTCCCGGCCGCGGCGTACGAAGGAGTGGCCGGGCACCGTGTCCTGGCGGTCCCAGGCGTACTCCTCGACGCGGATGCGCGCCCGGTGGATCGGCTCCTGGGTGTCGGTGAAGTGCCGGGCGAGGTGCACCGCGAACGCCTCGGGGGACTCGATGCCGTGGCGCCTGGCGAAGGCGTACACGGTGTTCTTGGTGGTGTCGGTGGGCAGCACGTGGGTGTTGGTGCCTGAGTAGTGGACCTCGTCCATGTCGCCGGACAGCGCGACGGACACGCTGAGGTCCCGGACGTGGTGCGTGCCGCCGTCGCGGGTGACCTTGACGACGCGGGTCTCGGCCTTGCCGTACTGGTTCCGGCCGAGCACCGCGGGGCGGGTGGCGCGGGCGGGCTGGGGGCGGTCTGCCATCTGCTAGCTCCCTCGGTATACGGAATAGCCGAACGGGGTGAGCAGCAGCGGCACGTGGTAGTGCTCCCCGGGGTCGACGGCGAAGACGACCGCGACCTCCGGGAAGAACGCGCCGCTGTCCCGGTGCGCGGGGGCGTCCTGCCGGTCCTCGGCTCCTTGTTCGCTGAGGTACGGGCCGGTGGCGAAGACCAGCCGTACGTGGGTGGTGCCCGCCGGCAGCGCCGGGAGGTCCCGGACGCGGCCGTCGGCGTCGGTGGCGGAGGCGGCGTGGGCGGTCCAGCCGCCGGTGTCCCGGTCGCCCGCGTCGCCGGTTCTGACGGAGAGCCCGACCGCGACCCCGGCCGCGGGGCGGCCGACGCCGGTGTCCAGGATGTGGGTGGAGACGGACGTGGCGCCGACGCTCATGGTCAGGCTCCTTCTGCTTCGACGAGGCGGGTCAGCCGGATACGGTTGATCTTGCCCAGCTCGCCGCGGGCGATCTCCCGCTCCCGCTCGGGCGCGTTGCCGAGGCGCGCGCGCAGCGCGTCGCGCATCCGCCCGGCGCCCAGGCCCGTCGCGCAGATGAGTAAGACGTGCCCGAAGCGCTCCTCGTACGCGAGGTTCAGCTCCCGCACCTCCGCCCGCAGCTCCTCCGG
>NZ_JACBXC010000294.1 GCF_013870535.1 Streptomyces phytophilus
CTGACCGGGGCAGCCCTGCCGCAGGTGTCAGCCCTGGCGGACGCCGGCGGCGATCCTGTCGCCGGTGCGCAGGTCGATGCTGCGCCAGTACGCGACGGCGCGCTGCACGACGGGATCGCTGACGCCGTTCTGCAGGTGCCGGACGACATTGCCCACCAGGCGGTCGCGCGCGGCGTCGTCCAGCACGTCGCGCACGAGGGTGCCGGGCTGGGTGAAGTCGTCGTCGTCCGCGTGCAGGGTGTAGGCGGCGCGGATCATCTCCGCGGTGTCCACCGTCCAGCGCGCCGGGTGGTTGTCGCGCTCCTCGTCGGCGGCGGGGCCGCCGTAGGAGTTGGGCGCGTAGGGGCGGGCCACGTTGGGCGGGTGGTAGCGCATGTGGCCGTCCTTGGCGTACGAGCGGACCTCCGTCTCCGCCTGGTTGGGCGGCAGCTGCGCGTAGTTGGTGCCGATGCGGTAGCGGTGCGTGTCGGCGTAGGAGAAGAGCCGCGCCTGGAGCATCTTGTCCGGCGACGGGCCGATGCCGGGCACCAGGTTGCTGGGCTCGAAGGCGGCCTGCTCGATGTGGACGAAGTAGTCCTCGGGGTTGGTGTCGAGGGTCATCCGGCCGACCTCGATCAGCGGGTAGTCGCCGTGCGGGACGGTCTTGGTGACGTCGAAGATGTTGAAGCGGTAGTCCGGCGCGTCGTCGTACGGGATCGCCTGCACGTACAGCGTCCACGACGGCGCCTCGCCGCGGGCGATCGCCTCGGCCAGGTCGCGGCGGTGGAAGTCGGCGTCCTCGCCGGCCAGCACGGCGGCGTCGGCGTCGCTGAGGTGGGCGACGCCCTGGTCGCTCTTGAAGTGGTACTTGATCCAGGTGCGGGCGCCGGCGGCGTTGGTCCACAGGTAGGTGTGGGAGCTGTAGCCGTTCATGTGCCGGTAGGTCCTGGGGATCCCGCGGTCGCCCATCAGGTACGTCACCTGGTGCGCCGACTCCGGCGAGAGCGTCCAGTAGTCCCACTGCATGTCGTTGTCGCGCAGGCCCGAGTCGATGGTGCGCTTCTGCGAGCGGATGAAGTCCTGGAACTTGCTGGGGTCGCGCATGAAGAAGACCGGCGTGTTGTTGCCCACCATGTCGTACACGCCGTCGTGGGTGTAGAACTTCAGCGCGAAGCCGCGCGGGTCCCGCCAGGTGTCGGGGCTGCCGTGCTCACCGGCGACGGTGGAGAAGCGGGCCAGCATCCGGGTGCGGTGCCCGGGCTGGAAGACATGGGCCCGGGTCAGCTCGCTGACGTCGCCCGTGACCTGGAAGGTCCCGTACGCCCCTGAGCCCTTGGCGTGCACCACCCGCTCCGGGACGCGCTCGCGGTTGAACTGGGCCATCTTCTCGATCAGATAGCTGTCCTGGAGGAGGATCGGTCCGTCCGCGCCGACGCTGAGCGAGTACTGGTCGCTCTCGACGGGGGTTCCGGTGTTGTCGGTGCTGGTCGGGTCGCTCATCGCGCTGCTCCGGGTGGGGGTGCGGGGTGCGGGTGCGGGTTTGCGGGGCGTCACTTCTGGAGGAAGGCCAGCAGGTCCGCGTTGAACCTCTCCTTGTCGCCCGGCACGAGGGCGATGCCGTGGCTGCCGCCCTCGTAGACCTTGAGCCGGGCGTCCGCGACGATCTCGGCGGTCTTGCGGCCGGTGGCGTCGATCGGCACGATCTGGTCGTCGTCGCCGTGGACGACGAGGGTGGGCACGTCGAACTTCCGCAGGTCGTCGTGGAAGTCGGTGGCAGCGAAGGCGTCGACGCAGGCGACGCCGCCCTCGATGGTCTCGGACATGGCCATGTACCAGAAGGCGTCCTTGTTGCCGCGGGTCGCCTTCGTGCCGTCGCGGTTCGCGGAGAAGAAGGGGACCGACGCGTCCTGCCAGTACTGGGAGCGCTCCTTGAGGATCCCGGCCTTGATGTCGTCGAAAGCCTTCTGCGGTACGCCTTCGGGGTTGTCCGGGGTCTGCAGCATCAGCGGCGGGATCGCCGAGAGGAGCACCGCGGACCGCACCCGCCCGGTGCCGTGCCGGCCGATGTAGCGGGCCAGCTCACCGCCGCCCATGGAGTGCGCCACCAGGGTGACGTCGCGCAGGTCCAGACCGGTGAGCAGGTCGTTCAGGTCGTCGGCGAAGGTGTCGAAGTCGTACCCGTCGAAGACGGGCGTGGACCGCCCGTGCCCCCGCCGGTCGTGCGCGATGCCGCGGAACCCGGCGTCGGCCACGGCCTTGAGCTGGTCCTGCCAGGCGTCGCCGTTCAGCGGCCAGCCGTGGATGAACACCACGGGGCGGCCCCGGCCCCAGTCCTGGTAGAAGATGTCGACACCGTCGCGCGTCGTGCATACGGGCATGTCCGGAGGTCCCTTCCCGCGGGATTCGCAGCCGCGGAGGAGCGCGGCACTGCCGCATTCATCCTCGGCGATCGTTGCGAACCGGGCAATTCGGGCGGGATGGACTCCGGGGTCAGACGAAGACCGCCGTGTCGAGGGAGAAGGAGAAGGGAGCGGGGAGATCGAGACCCTTGCCGAACGGCACGCTGACCGTCCGGCGGTAGTCCCCCTCGCGGGGGTCGCCGTACAGCGTGGTGTAGGCGTTCGAACGATCGACGAGCAGATAGAGCGGGATACCCGCGGCCGCGTAACCGCGCCGCTTCGGGCCGCGGTCCCTGTCGCCGCGGACGGAGGTCACCTCCACGGTCATCACCACGCCCGTCGGTTCGGCCCAGTACTCCGCTCCTTGAATGCTTCCCCAGGCGGCGACTGTGGCGTCGGGGATGAACCTGCCGAGCGGGGTGATCAGACCGACTGTCCCCGGCGCGTACAACCTGGTGGCTGACTCCCGGGCGATCAGCCAGGTGAGCTTGCCCACGATGTCCTCGTGGTCACGGTCGGGCGGCGGCGTCACGAGAATCTCACCCTCGATCAGCTCTGCGCGATAGCCCTTCGGCACCTTGAGCTGCAGGAAGGCGGCGAGCTTCGGATCCTCCTCCGCCGAGCCGGTGCGCTCGGTCGCGGTCATGGCCACCACTGCTCCTCCTCAGTCGTCCGGTCCGCCACAGCCAGCGTAGCCGTGGGATCAGGGCGCGGTCGGTCGTATCAACGACTCATCGTGTCGGTTGGTCACGGTGTGTGAAGCGCTGCGCGGACATACCGTGTCGCCGGTCCCCGCAGGCGGTCGTCCAGGGCCGCGAAGACCTCCGCCGCGCGGGCGCCCGGCCAGTGCGGGGGCAGCACCTCGCGCGGCAGGCCCGGGTCCGCGTAGGGGAGGTGGCGCCAGGCGTCGAGGGCCAGGAGGTAGTCGCGGTACGCGTCGGGGCCCGCCGTGCGGGGGGACGAGCGTGCCAGCACCGGCTCGTGCGCGTCGAGGAACGCCTCGTGCAGCTTCGCTATCGCCGGCAGGTCCCACCACCTGGCCACCGCCTCCGGCGTCGGCGTGAAGCCCTCGTGGGTGCCCCGGAAGAGGTCGACGTACGAGGCGAGTTCGAGGCGGCTCAGGGTGTGCCGGGTCTCCTCCGCCACGTGCGACGGCGCGATCCACACGCCCGGGGCCGCCTGGCCGAAGCCCAGCCGGGTCAGCCGGGAGCGCAGCAGGTGGCGCTTGCGGCGCTCCGACTCCGGTACGGAGAAGACCGCCAGCAGCCAGTCGCCGGGGCCCGCGGGGGCCTCCCGGCGGTAGATGCGGCGGTCGCCGTCGTCGAGGAGGGTGCGGGCGGAGGGCGACAGCGCGTACGCGGCCTCGCCCCCGTGCCGTACGGGCACCAGCAGCCCGCGCCGCTTGAGCCGGGAGACCGCCGACCGCACCGCCGGCGCGTCCACGCCGACCGCGCCCAGCAGCCGGATCAGCGCCGCCACCGGCACCCGCCCGGAGTCCGGGCCGCCGCGGCCGAACGCGCCGTAGAAGCTGACGATCAGAGACCGCGGGGTTCGTTCGGCTGCCACTCGATCACTCTAGCGATTCCCGGCCGTCCGCCCGGCCTGCTCCTCCCGCAGCCGGTAGCGCTGCAGCTTCCCCGTCGGCGTCCGCGGCAGCGCGTCCGTGAACAGGATCTCCTTCGGGCACTTGTACGGCGTGATCTCGCCCTTCGTGAACTCCCGCAGCGCCGCCTCCGTCTCCGGCCCCCGCACCACGCCCTCGCGCAGCACCGCGTACGCCACGACCACCGTGCCCCGCTCCGCGTCCGGCCGCCCCACGACCGCCGCCTCGCGCACGTCGGGGTGGCGCAGCAGGGCGTCCTCGACCTCGGGCCCGGCGATGTTGTACCCCGCCGAGATGATCATGTCGTCCGCGCGCGCCACGTACCGGAAGTACCCGTCGGGCTCGCGCACATACGTGTCGCCGGTGAGGTTCCAGCCGTCCCGCACGTACTCCGACTGCCGCTCGTCCGCCAGATACCGGCACCCCGTGGGCCCGCGCACCGCCAGCAGCCCCGGCTCCCCGTCGGGGACGTCGTCCCCGTCCGCGTCCACGATCCGCGCCTCGTACCCGGGCACCGGCACGCCCGTCGCCCCCGGGCGGGCGTCGTCGTCGGCGGCGGAGATGAAGATGTGCAGCATCTCGGTGGCGCCGATGCCGTTGATGATCCGCAGCCCGGTGCGCTCGCGCCACGCCCGCCAGGTGTTCGCCGGCAGGTTCTCGCCCGCGGACACGCAGCGGCGCAGCGAGCCGGTGTCGTACGCGCCGAGCTTGTCGAGCATCGCCCGGTACGCGGTGGGGGCGGTGAACAGCACCGACACCCGGTGCTCGGCGATCGCCGGCAGCAGCCGGTCGGGCCCGGCCTGCTCCAGCAGCAGCGCCGAGGCGCCGGCGCGCAGGGGGAAGACGACGAGGCCGCCGAGGCCGAAGGTGAAGCCCAGCGGGGGGCTGCCCGCGAAGACGTCGTCCGGGACGGGCCTCAGCACGTGCACGGAGAAGGTGTCGGCGATGGCCAGCACGTCGCGGTGGAAGTGGACGCAGCCCTTGGGCCGGCCGGTGGTGCCGGAGGTGAAGGCGATGAGCGCGACGTCGTCGGCGGAGGTCTCCACCGGCGCGTACGCGTCGGGTTTGGCCTCCGCGAGGCGCAGGAGGTCGCCGGGGTCCTCGCCGCCGTACGGGACCACCGTCAGGTCCCGGACCTCCGCCCGGGCCAGGTCGTCGAGCGAACGGGCGTCGCACAGCGCGTGCCGTACCCGCGCGATCTCGCAGATGCCGCGCAGCTCGTGCGCGCGCTGCGCGGCCAGCACGGTGACGGCGACCGCGCCCGCCTTCATGACGGCCAGCCAGCAGGCCACCAGCCAGGGCGTGGTGGGCCCGCGCAGCAGCACCCGGTTGCCGGGCAGCACGCCGAGGTCGTCGGTGAGCACGTGCGCGATCCGGTCCGCGCGGCGCTGCAGTTCGCCGTACGTCCACGTCTCGCCGGCGGCGGTGTGCAGGGCGGGGCGGCCGGCGCCGAACCGCTCGACGGTGGCGTCGAGCAGCTCCGCGCCGCAGTTGAGCCGGTCGGGGTAGCGCAGTCCGGGCAGCGGGAAGACCAGGTCCGGCCACTGCCCGGGCGGCGGGAGGTGGTCGCGGGCGAAGGTGTCGGCGTGGGCGGAAGGCTTGAGCTGCATGTCGGTACGCCCCCTAGGTCTGCCCTGCGGTACCCCAAGGAGCGTAGCGTTGGCGTGACGACAGTCAACAGTCCGCGATATCCCGCCCGGCCGGACCCGTACGCGCCGGGACACGCGGACCGTTGCGCACCGGACGCCGCCCCCGCGCGCGGGACGGCAGGTCACCGGCAGAGAGGAGCATCCGCATGGCGCACCAGCAGCAGCCGTCGCGGCCGGAGCCGCAGTCGCCA
>NZ_JACBXC010000295.1 GCF_013870535.1 Streptomyces phytophilus
CGCGGACGACGGGCCAGCCGCCGATCCAGTCGAGCCGGTCCATCAGCATGGGGCGCCGGGTGAGCTGGCGGTCGGGCAGGTCGGGGAAGCGGTCGAGGTCGGGGTTGTCGGCGGGGATGCCGTGGTAGACCAGCCAGTCCTGGCCGGCGAGGTCGGTGGTCAGCCCGTTGTGCCCCGGGCCGATCCAGCGGTTGCCGTTGGCGCCGAGGACGATGGCGCCCTTGCTGGTCGGCGCCATCAGGTCGACGCCCTCGTCGTCGCGGAAGGGGCCGGTGGGGCTGGTGGAGCGGCCGGCCTTGACCTGGTAGCCGCTGTACGCGCCGTCGCAGCAGCCGGCGTCGGAGTAGAAGAGGTAGTAGTGGTCGTCGCGGCGGACGACGAACGCGCCTTCCATGCGGCGGCCCTGGGCGACCTGCGTCACCTCGCCGGTGATGCGGGTGCGCTCCGCGTTCATCTCGGCGACGCAGAGGATGTCGTAACTGCCCCAGTAGAAATACGTCTTGCCGTCGCGGTCGGTGAACTGCGCCTGGTCGATGCCGCCGGTGGGGCAGCCGCTGGGCGCGGGCAGCACGGGTCCGGTGTCCGTCCACGGGCCGGTCGGGGTGGGCGCGGTGGCGGCGCCGACGGTGTCGCGGCCGGGGACGGAGTAGTAGAGGGTGTAGCGGCCGTCGTTGTAGCGGATGTCGGGGGCCCACAGCCGGGAGCCGCGGTGCCACTCGGGCTGCGTCTCGGGGGTGAAGACCTCGCCCGCGTACTCCCAGGTCGCCAGGTCCCTGGAGCGCAGGATCGGCAGCATCCGCTCGCCCTGCTCGCCGCCGGTCTGGAAGACGGGGTTCTGGGTGCCGTAGGCGTACCAGTAGCCGTCCTTGCCGCGGATCGTCACGGGGTCGGGGAAGGTGTCGACGACGCCGTCGGTGACCGGGTTGGCGTACGTCCCGGGGGCGCTCTTCCTCTCCGCGGCGGGGGCCGGGGCCGGGTTCGAGGCCGGGGCCGGGTCGGCGGCCGTCGCCGACGACAGCGGCAGCAGTCCCGCCAGGAGTGCGCACAGCAGCAGCGCGGTCCGTGTCCACGTCCGTCTCATGCGGTGGTTCCTTCCGGTTCGAATGCGCTGAGGGTCGGGTCGTAGTCGAGGGCGCCGACGTCGTACATCGGCGTCATCCAGTGGTAGAAGTTGTCGCCGCGCTCGCGCAGCAGGTCGTACAGCCGGCGCAGCATCCGGCGGCGTACGGGCAGCATCTCGGGGTGCGCGTAGCGGTTGGTCAGCTCGTGCGGGTCGGCGGCCAGGTCGTACAGCTCGTTGACGGACTCGGGGTTGACGACGAGCTTGTAGCGCTCGTCGCGGATCATGCGCTGCGGGTACGGGAAGTGGTGGCCGTGGAACTCGGCGAGCAGCTCCGCGGGCCACTCGGGGTGCTCGCCGCGTACCAGCGGCAGCAGGCTGCGGCTGTCGACGGCGGGCGCGGTGTCGCAGCCGGCGAGGTCGAGGATGGTGGCGGTGCAGTCGGTCAGGGTCACGAACTCGTCCCTGACCTGCGGCGGGGCGCCGGGGACGCGGACGATGCCGGGGATGCGGTAGATGTCCTCGTACATCGCCGGGCCCTTGTCGTGGAGGCGGTGGGCGCCGGTGAACTCGCCGTGGTCGGCGGTGAAGAACACCGCCGTCTCGTCGGTGAGGCCGAGTTCGTCGAGGCGGGCGAGGATGCGGCCGATCTGTTCGTCGATGAGGGTGACGTAGCCCCAGTAGACGGCGATGAGCTTGCGGGTGACCTCGATGGGGATGGTGTCGAACGTCCAGTGCGCGCTGTAGTTGCGCTGGACGGCCGGCTTGCCCTCGAAGGTCTCGGCGATCGACGGCGGCAGCTCGACCAGGTCCGGGTCGTACATGTCGTAGTACTCGTCGGGCAGCAGGTAGGGCAGGTGCGGGCCGAAGAAGTGGGTGGCGAGGAAGAAGGGGCGGCCGGTGGCGGCGTACGTCTCCAGGTGCTCGATGGCGCGGGTGGCGAGGTAGTGCTCGAAGGTCGCCTCGGCGGGCTGGTGGAGCCGGGCGGCGAGCAGGTTGCCGGGGTTGCCGTTGGGGGTGGTGCCGCGGACCGGGTCGGAGATCCGGTACGGGGGCAGGCCCCGTTCGTCGAGGTAGGCGAGGTAGTCGGGGTGGTCGACGGGGTTGTGCCAGCCGGGCAGGTCGGGTCCTTCGAAGCCGTAGGAGGCGGCGTTGCGGTGGGTGCCGCCGTGCCACTTGCCGATCAGCCCGAGCTGGTAGTCGCGTTCGGCGAGGGCGCCGGGGAAGGTGAACGCGTCGCTGCGGAGGTCCTCCAGATAGCCGACGTTGCGCTCGTAGTTGGCGAGCAGCCGGTGCCGGAACGGCGCCTGGCCGGTGAGCAGGCTGGCGCGGGCGGGGGTGCAGATGGCGGTGGGGGTGTAGCACCGCTCGAAGCGGGTGCCGCCGGCGGCGAGCCGGTCGAGGTGGGGGGTGGCGACGTGCGGGTTGCCGTAACAGCCCAGGGTGTCGACACGGTGCTGGTCGGTCATCAGGAACAGCAGGTTCACTCTTGCCCTTTCGAGGAAGCCCCGGCGTTCGGACCCCTGAGGCATCGAAGCCTGATCCTGGCGCCGGGGAGCGGCGCAGCGTCATCAACGTGGGAGGCGTTGTCAGTGGTCGCCGGTAAGTTGCTTGCATGAAGCTGGTGGTGCAGGTCAGGTTGCTGCCGACGCCCGAGGAAGCGTCGGCACTGCGGCGGACGTTGCACGCCTGCGATGCCGCGGCGAACCGGGCCTCTGCAGTGGCCTGCTCGACGGGCAAGCGGTCGCGTAACGACCCGTGGCCGTCCTGTCGTAGAGGGCAGCCCGGAGCGCGAATCGATGTGAAGAACCGTCGGGCCGTCAAGCCCGGACTTCACGACCGAGAAGCCGACTTGGTGGACGCCTTCGTGTAGAGGTCGCCGAGGTAGTACTCCGCCGGGTCGGGGGCCTCGTCGAGCTGGCCGGTGCCGACGAAGAACTCGGCGAGGTCGTTCAGCCAGTCGCCGACCGTGCCGTCCTCGGTCTTGGCGACGAGGTCCTTGGTCGGCAGCAGCTCCTGGTTGGTGGCGTCGGCCTTGACCTTCTCCTCGTCGAGCTTGAGCATCGCGGCGGTGTCGGCGACGGACTCCTCGGGGTTCTCGTAGCGCCAGTCGTTGGCCTTCTGGAGCACGCCGACGACCTTGGTGGTCAGCTCGGGGTCGACGCCGGTGCCGGCGACGAAGGCGTTCGGGAAGTAGCCGTCCTCGAAGTCGCGGGTGCTGGCGACCTCTTCGAGGTCGGGGACCTTGGCCTTGATCTCGTCGATCATCGGGTACCACAGGCCGGCGCCGTCGATCTGGCCGGAGGAGAACGCGGAGACGATCGTCGCGGGGTCCATCGGCACCTTCTCGACGTCGTCGATGGACATGCCCTCCTCCTGGAGGGCGAGGTTGAGCGCCATGTCGCCGGAAGTGCCCTCGGGGACGCCGACCTTCTTGCCCTTGAGGCCGGCGAGGGAGGTGATGCCGGGCTGGGCGATGACGCGGTCGGCGTAGCCGAGGGTGTTGACGGCGACGACGTCGGCCTTGCCGGAGGCGGGCAGCCACATGGCGCCGGGGCCGATGTAGCCGAAGTCGAGGTCGCCGGCGCCGAGGGCCTGGATCTGGATGGGGCCGTTGTTGAAGACGGAGACCTCGGCGTCGAGGCCGGCCTCCTTCCACAGGCCCTGCTTCTCGGCTATCGCCAGCAGGCTGGCGCCGTTGTAGTCGTTGATGTAGCCGAAGCGGACGGTGGAGCCGTCACCGCCGCCGCTGTCGTCGGAGCAGGCGGCGACCGGGAGTGAGATGAGCGCCACGGTGAGTGAGAGTGCGAGGGTACGGCGGGTCGCGCGCATGGCGGAGTGGTCCTTTCGGGATGTGCTGAAGTCTCGTGGTGCGGGGTACGGGGACGGGGTGCGGGTCAGGCGGCGGCCGGGGCGGTGCCCTGGTGGTAGACGGAGTGCCAGACCTCGTTGCGTATCCGGCCGAACTCGGGCGACAGCCGGATCTCCTCGGTGCGCGGATAGGGCAGGTCGACGTCGACGATCCGGTGGATGCGCCCGGGGCGGGCGGCCATCACCACCACCCGGCTGGCCAGGTAGACCGCCTCGTCGACGTCGTGGGTGATGAACATGACGGTGCGCTTGTCCTGGCTCCAGGTGTCGAGGAGCTGGTCCTGCAACTGCACCCGGGTCAGCGCGTCCAGCGCCCCGAACGGCTCGTCCATCAGCAGCACCTGCGGGTTGACCGCGTAGGCGCGGGCGATGGCGCAGCGCTGCTTCATGCCGCCGGAGAGCGTCTTGGGCAGCGCGTCTGCGAAGTCGGTGAGGTCGACGAGTTCGATGGCGTGCTCCGCCCGCTTCCTGCGCTCGTCGGCCGCCAGTCCGGCGAGCCTCAGCCCGAACTCGACGTTCTGCCGCACCGTCAGCCAGGGGAAGAGGGCGTACTGCTGGAAGATGACCCCGCGGTCGGGGCCGGGCCCTGTGACGGGGCTGCCGTCGACCAGGACGTCACCCGAGGTGGGTTCGGCGAGCCCCGCGGCCATGTTGAGCAGGGTGCTCTTGCCGCAGCCGGACGGGCCGACGACGGTGACGAACTCGCGGTCGGCGATGTCCAGGGACACCCCGTTCAGGGCGGTGAAGTCGGTGCCCTTCATCGGGAAGGTCTTCACGACGTCCCGGAAGGAGATTTTCTCGGTCATCGTCGCTCCTGCCAGCCGGTGAGGCGCCGTTCGGCGAGCAGCAGCAGCCGGTCCATGACCAGGCCGAGCACGCCGATGGTGATGAGTCCCACGAAGATGGTGTCGAGGTCGTAGTAGGTCTGGGCGTGCTGCATACGGAAGCCCAGGCCCTCCTGGGCGGCGATCAGCTCCGCGGCCACCACGGTGGCCCAGGCGGCGCCGAGGCCGATGCGCATGCCGACGAGGATGAACGGGGTCGACGCCGGGATCACGACCTTCAGGAAGATGACGCGGTCGGAGGCGCCGAGGACCCGGGCGGCGTTGATGAGGGTGCGGTCGACGTCGACCACGCCCTGGAAGGCGGCGACGACGCACGACAGGAACGCCGCCAGGAAGATGACGAAGACCTTCGGCGTCTCGCCGATGCCCATGAGGACGATCGCCAGCGGGATGAGCGCCAGCGGCGGGATGGTGCGGAAGAACTGGACGTACGGCTCCAGCAGCCCTCGGGCCGTGGGGTACCAGCCCATGAGGAAGCCGACGGGGATCGCGAGCGCCGTGCCGAGCGCGAAGCCGGTGAAGACGCGGCGCAGGCTGGCGAGCAGGTCGTCGGCGAGGGTGCCGTCGGCGATCAGGTCGCCGGCCTTCTGCGCCACGGCCAGCGGGCCGGGCAGGCTCTCGACGTTGAGCGCGGCCAGCACCGCCCAGACGGCCACGCCCGCGGCGAGGGCGATGGCGTTCAGTACGAGGGAGCGGACCTGGCCGCGCCGCTCGGTGCGGCGCGTGCGTGGCCGGGTGGCCCGCTTGCGGGGTGTGGTGATCACGGCCATACGTACCTCGTTCGTCTCACGCGTCGTCCTGGGGACCGGCGTCTGCGGGGTAGTGGGAGAGCAGGGGTGATTCGTGCAGCACCAGCGCGATGGCGCCGAGCGCGCCGCCGGTGGCGCCGAGGGTCGCGGGGCGCAGCACCACGCGGTCGCGGGAGGCGGGCATGATGTGCGCGCCGAGGGCTTTCTCGATCGGTCCGGTGAGCGCCTCGCCGGTGCGGGCGAGTTCGCCGCCGATGACGATGACGCCGGGGCCGATCGCGTTGCAGA
>NZ_JACBXC010000296.1 GCF_013870535.1 Streptomyces phytophilus
GCTGCGGTCCCGTGTCGCCGAACCTCGGCATCGCGCCCGTACCCGTGACCGTCCGCGCGCCTCCGGGCACGCGCGGCACCGGACCGGTGTCCGTCACCCGCGGGATCGGGCCCGTGTCGCTGATCCGCGGAATCGGCCCCGTGTCCCCGCGCCGCGGCAGCGGCGGACGCGCCCCGGAACCCGAACCAGAACCGGAGCCGGAACGGCGGCCGGCAGCGGAACCCGGGCCGGAATCCGGCCCTGAGCCGGACCCGGGCCTCGCCCCGGTCCTGCCCCCGCCGTCCCGCGCCTGCTTCTTGCCCTTGCCGGCCGCGCTGTGCCTGCCCACCGTGTGTGTCAGCTCCCGCCGGGGCTCGCGTCCGCGACCCCTGTCTCGTACTCGTCCAACAGCTCGGTGAACGCCCTGGCCACCACTTCCGGGTACTCCATCATGGCCACGTGCCCCGCCGCCGGCAGGGCCAGCAGCCGCGAGTTGCGGAACGCGGTCTTCGCCCGCCGCGCCATCCTGAACGATACGAGTTGGTCGCGGCAGCCGTAGACGAGCAGCGTAGGGGCCAGCACCCGCTCGGCCAGCCGCCACAGCGAATGCTGCCCTCCCAGGGTGTACGCGCCGACCACCCCGCGCGCCGACCGCTCCATGGCGTCCCAGTGGTACGGCAGCCGCATGCGCCTGGCGTATTCGCGCGCGTGCTCGGCGAAGCCCTCCGGGCTGACGCGGCGCGGGTCGCCGTAGCAGAGGCCCAGTACGGCGCGGGTGCGCTGCTCCGCGGTCCAGTCCCGGGTCAGCCGCGCGAAGAGCGCGGTGACGCCGGGCAGGGCGAGCAGCGCGGTGGGCACCGCGGTGCGCTGCGGGGGCAGTTCGGGCAGGGCGGGCGAGACGAGGGTGAGGGTGCGCACCAGGTCGGGGCGGAGCGCCGCGACGCGGGTGACGATGGTGCCGCCCAGCGAGTTGCCGAAGAGGTGTACGGGGCCGCGGTCGCCGGCGTCGAGGTAGCGGATGACGGCGCGGGCGTGGCCGGACAGGGAGTAGTCGCCGTCGTCGGGGGGCGGGGAGTCGCCGAAGCCGGGGAGGTCGACGGCGTCTCCGTCGACGCGGCCGGCGAGCAGGGGGCCGAGGCCGGCCCAGTTCAGCGCGGAGCCGCCGAGCCCGTGCACGTACACCGCGGGCGGCAGTCCCGGGCGTGCCGGCGGGTGGCCGCGGACGGCGAGGGTGAGCCCGGGGAGCGTCACCTGCCGTCGCGTGACACCGCTTCGGCCTCCGGTGGGGGAGGGCGGCGCTGTCCCGGGCGAGCCGTTCGCCGGGAATGCTTCGTCGCCCGCCAGATAGGGCTCTGTCGACGGCATGGGGGCAATGTTACGAGACAGTCACGCAGTGGTTCATGTGTTCGCGCTCACAAGCCGCCTCGCGGCCGAAAGCACCCTCTCTTAGGCTCGTATGGAGGACATCGACCGAAACTGTGCCCGAAGTCAGGGTGACGGACGACGCGGAGAGGGAGACGACGCCATGGCGGTCGACCCGCAGGATTCGGACACCTTCGACGAGCCATCCCGCCGTACGGGCCGGGCCCGGGCGGCGGACGCCCCCGGGGGACCGGACGACGAGACCCCGGAGGCCGACGCCGCGGAGCAGCGCGCCGAGGTGGGGCAGGGCGACGAGGAGAACGGGCCGGGCGGGCGCGACGGTGCCGAGGCGGACCCGGCGGACGCCGCCGAACAGGCCCGCGCCGTCGAACAAGACGAGGACGAATACCGGTGACGTGCACGGTATTGCCCCGGTTCGGCCCAGGTCGAGGGCGATGAAATTTCGCGCAGCGACGGAGCGCCGGACGATTACCCGCACGTACGATGGCACCTGCGGTCGGCCCGCCGGACAGGCCCGGCGTCCCGGGGGCGATCATCTGAGGAACCAGGAGGCGCAGTGACAGCCATGGAGCAGGCCGAGACGCGTCCACGCAGTACGAGGCTTCCCCGTCGCGCGCGCCGCAACCAGCTCCTCGGTGCGGCCCAGGAGGTCTTCGTCGCCCAGGGGTACCACTCCGCCGCCATGGACGACATCGCGGACCGCGCCGGCGTCAGCAAGCCGGTGCTCTACCAGCACTTCCCCGGCAAGCTGGAGTTGTACCTCGCCCTGCTCGACCAGCACTGCGACGCGCTGCTCAAGGCGGTGCGCGCGGCGCTCGCGTCCACGTCGGACAACAAGCAGCGCGTCGCCGCCACGATGGATGCGTACTACGCCTTCGTCGAGGACGAGGGCGGCGCATTCCGGCTGGTCTTCGAGTCCGACCTGACCAACGAGCCCGCGGTCCGCGAGCGCGTCGACCGGGTCAGCCTGGACTGCGCGCAGGCGGTCAGCGAGGTCATCGCGGAGGACACCGACCTGCCGGTCGAGCAGGCGATGCTGCTCGCGGTGGGGCTGTGCGGCATGGCGCAGATCACCGCGCGGTACTGGCTGGGCTCCGGCCGGTCCATCCCGCGGGACGCCGCCGCCCGCCTGATCGCCTCGCTCTCCTGGCGCGGCATCGCCGGCTTCCCGCTGCACGGCGGCCCGGACCAGCCGTAGGACGGCTCCCCGGAAGACGCCCCGCAGCGTGTTCGCTGCGGGCGTGCAGGCATCGGTCCCGCGGGGTGTGCACGCCGGGTTAGTGTGCACACGTACATCCAACTGACCGAAAGGGATCAGGCCGTGGAGGTCAAGATCGGCGTGCAGCACGCCCCCCGTGAGATCAGCCTGGAGAGCGGGCAGTCCGCCGAAGAGATCGAGAGCGCGGTGGCGGACGCGCTCGGCGGCAAGTCGGAGGTGCTGACCCTGGTCGACGACCGCGGCCGGAAGATCCTCGTGCCGTCGGCCCGTATCGCCTACGTGGAGATCGGCGCGCCGACCGCGCGCAAGGTGGGTTTCGGCGCCCTCTGAGGGCGGTTTTCCCCGCCTTCCCAGCTCGTCCGGCCCCCCGGTGTCCGACACCGGGGGGCCGTCGTTTGCCCGCGGATCCATGCGGGTAGATCCGGAGCGTCCGATTCGCCCCAGCAGTGGGGGCCCAACGAAGGGCGGGCGCGAGATGATCCTGACAGCCGTGTGTTCCGCAGTCATCGGCCTGGCCATTGCGCTGGCCGCACTCTCCCGCTATCCCGACCGGTTCCGGCACCGGAACCTCACCCTGGCCACAGGACCGGGAGCCGCCGTCCTCGGCGCCGCCCTGGCCCACACGGTGCTGGGCTCGGGGAACCTGCCGATCGTCCTGCCGGTGGCCGGGGCCTTCGCGGCGGCGATGCTGTCGCTGCTGGTCAAGAACCCGGAGCGGAGCCGCCCGGCGGCGGCGTACCTGGCGGGCCGCCCCGTGCGCTGAGCCGCGGACGTACCGAAGCCTTCGGTTCCGCCCCGATCCCCTCGGATCGGGGCGGAATCATTTCGGAACCGCTAGGCGGAGAGCCCCAGCGCCGCCATCCGCTTGGTGTGCGCCTCGGTGATACGGGAGAACATCCGCCCCACCTCCGCCAGGTCGAACCCGTCGGCGACCCCGCCGACGAGCATCATCGACAGCGCATCCCGCTCCGCCACCACCCGCTGCGCCTGGCTCAGCGCCTCGCCCATCAGCCGCCGTGCCCACAGCGCCAGCCGGCCGCCGACCCGCGGGTCGGCCTCGATCGCGCTGCGGACCTTGCCCACGGCGAACGTCGCGTGCCCGGTGTCGTCCAGCACGCTCAGCACCAGGCCGCGGGTGTCGGAGTCCAGCCGGACCGCGACCTCGCGGTAGAAGTCGCTGGCGATGGAGTCGCCGACGTACGCCTTGACCAGCCCCTCCAGCCAGTCGGAGGGCGCCGTCTGGCGGTGGAACTCGTCGAGCGCGGCGGCGAACGGCTCCATCGCGCGGGCCGGGTTCTCGTCGATCTCGGCCAGCCGGTCCCGCAGCCGCTCGAAGTGGTGGAACTCGGCCGCGGCCATCGCCGCCAGCTCCGCCTTGTCCTCCACGCCGGGCGCCAGCTTCGCGTCCTCCGCCAGCCGCTCGAAGGCGGCCAGCTCGCCGTAGGCGAGGGCGCCGAGCAGGTCGACGACCGCGGCCCGGTACTGCGGGTCGGCGGCGGCCTGCGCCCAGTCCTCGGCGGCTACGCCGGATGCGGCGGCGGTGCCTCCGTCATCCCCGGTCTCTCCGGTGTCCTGGGGTGCGGCCTCGTCGGCAGGGGGAGTGTCCATGGAGCGGAATATAGCGGCCCGTAGGGACCTGGGAAGAGCCTGGTCAGCCCGTGGACTATGAGACATCGCACAACACGGCTGCACGATATTAGGTAGAGTGGTATAGCACCTGCCGGTCACGGCGGGTCCCCATGCCGTGGGCGTGAGCCCGGAGGCGCGTGGGAAGCATGTACTGAAGGATGCCCGGTCGGTGGCCCGATCGGCTCCGCCCCGACCGCTCTCAGCGGAGCCCGTGCGGCCTGTCCCGCCGTACGCACACCGCCGGAGGGAATTCTCGCGGCTGGAGCGCGCGAGAGACGGAAGAAGTGGTCCCGCGCCACCCGCACGGTACGACCCCCGTCCCCCGCCGCTCGCCGCGACCGACAGAAGAGGCAAGCATCCTGTCCACGTTTCGAGACCTGGGGATCCTCCCCGAGACTGCTGAGGCCCTGGAGGCCGTGGGAATCACCACTCCTTTCCCCATTCAGGAGATGACCCTTCCCGTGGCCCTCGCCGGCACCGATGTGATCGGCCAGGCCAAGACCGGTACCGGCAAGACGCTCGGCTTCGGCCTTCCCCTCCTGGAGAAGGTCGTCGTCCCCGCCGACGTCGAGTCCGGTCGCGCCGACACCGGCGCCCTGACGAACGCGCCGCAGGCGCTCGTCGTCGTCCCTACCCGCGAGCTGTGCGTGCAGGTCACCAACGACCTGCAGACCGCCGGCAAGGTCCGTAACGTCCGCGCGCTGTCGATCTACGGCGGCCGGGCGTACGAGCCCCAGCTGGAGGCGCTGAGGAAGGGCGTCGACGTCGTCGTCGGCACCCCCGGCCGCCTCCTCGACCTCGCCGGCCAGCGCAAGCTGGACCTGTCGAAGATCAAGGTGCTGGTGCTCGACGAGGCCGACGAGATGCTCGACCTCGGCTTCCTGCCGGACGTCGAGAAGATCATCCAGCAGCTGCCGGCCAAGCGGCAGACGATGCTGTTCTCGGCGACGATGCCGGGGCAGGTCATCGGCCTCGCCCGGCGCTACATGTCGCAGCCGACCCACATCCGCGCCACCGCGCCCGACGACGAGGGCGCCACCGTCGCCGCCGTCGAGCAGCACGCCTTCCGGGCGCACTCGATGGACAAGCCGGAGATGCTGGCGCGCATCCTGCAGGCCGACGGCCGCGGGCTGACCATGATCTTCTGCCGTACGAAGCGCACGTGCGCGGACGTCGCGGAGCAGTTGGGCCGGCGCGGGTTCGCCGCCGGCTCGGTCCACGGCGACCTGGGCCAGGGCGCGCGCGAGCAGGCGCTGCGGGCGTTCCGCAACGGCAAGGTCGACGTGCTGGTCTGCACCGACGTGGCGGCGCGCGGCATCGACGTCACCGGCATCACGCACGTGATCAACTACCAGACGCCGGAAGACGAGAAAACGTACCTGCACCGCATCGGCCGCACCGCCCGCGCGGGCGCGTCCGGCACGGCGGTCACGCTGGTCGACTGGGACGAGATCACGCGCTGGCACCTGATCAACAAGGCGCTGGAGCTCGACCTGGAGAACCCCCAGGAGACGTACTCCACCTCCCCGCACCTGTACGAGGCACTGAGCATCCCGGAGGGTACGAAGGGCGTGCTGCCGCGCGCCGAGCGGACCCGC
>NZ_JACBXC010000297.1 GCF_013870535.1 Streptomyces phytophilus
CGGCCGGGCGCTCGCGCTGTGGCGGGGCGCACCGCTCGCCGACATCCGGTCCGAGGTGCTGCAACGGGACGTCGTCCCGGCGCTCGCCGAGGAACGGCTGCTCGCCATCGAGGAGTGGGCCGAGGCCCAGCTCGCGCTGGGGCGGCATCAGGAGGCCGCCGGCGAACTGGCCGGGCGGCATCGGCCTCGCCCTGCTCCGCCTCTCGGGCCCGGCGGAAGGGCTTCCCTACCTGGAACGGGCCCTCGACCTCTTCACCGCGCCGGGTCACCGCCGCGGCGAAGAGGTACGCGCCGAACTGGCCCGCCTGCGGGGCCCGGGGCCGGGCTGATCCGTCTACGGCCAGCCGTTGATGATGTCGATGTTGCACTCCGGCACCCAGCCGCGCACGCCGGTCACCTTGTTGGTGATGTCCCCCAGAGGGTGGCCGTGACCCCGTTGTCACACGTGTACGGCTCGCTGTCCTTCCACCCGTGGACGAACATGTACTGGCCCTCGTACCCGAGCCCGTTCACCGGGGATCCGGCAGCCGCGTCACGGAAGATCCGAACGCCGGGAACCCGGAAGTCGGCATCCCACCCCGCCGCGGCCTCGACAACGACGCTACGAACCCCGGGCTGCACTTCCGTGCCACCCGGGTGGCACACCGTCCGGAGCGCTCACCCCTGCGGGGCGGACAACGCCTTCATCCCCTCGTACGCCTCGCGCAAGTCGACGGCCTCCGGCATCGTTCGCGATTCCGCCGCGTTCACGACCTCCAGCGCGCGCCAGTGGTTCGACGGCACGATCCGCCCGCTGAGTATGGCCAGCCGGGCCGCGTCGCACGCTTCGTCGAGCCGGCCGTCGGAGAGAAGCACCAGGGCGAGGTCGATGTTGGCCGAGGCCACCCGGCGCGGCCACTGCTGTACGTCGGCCGACGGGCTCAGCCGGACGATCACCTCGCGGGCGTACGCCTCCGCAGCCGGGTCCCCCAGCCACGCAAGCGTCGTCGCCTTGTAGGCGAGCGCCTTGGCGGGGTCGTACTGGTAGTGGTGTTCCTTCGGGCGTTCGGCCAGACCCATCGCGGCGGACAGCTGCTGGACCCGCTCGATCGCCGCGTAGGTCTCCCTGTTCTCTCCCAGCCTCGCCAGCGCGCGCCCCTCCTGCGCAGTCGCCTGGATCAGCGCTGAAGTCCCCGGCGGAGCCAAGGACTGTGCCGCGCGGGACAGTTCGAGAGCACGGGCGTAGTCCCCCGCCGTCAGTACGCGCCAGGCGTCCGTCTCGTAGCACCACGCCTCTATCTCGCGGTGGTCGGCCTCGCGCGCCAGGGTCGCGGCTGTCCGCATGTGCGCCGTCGCTGCGTCCTGCTGGTCGAGGTCGACGTGCACGGTCGCGCCCAGGAGCGACAGCCAACCGCCCACGGAGAGGAGCCTGCGGTGCTCCGCGAGGGTCGCACGTTTGTCGAGGAGTTGCGCAACGTACGCCGTGTGCTTCCGGACTCGCCGTAATAAGACCTGCGGAGGCGTCATCGGGTAGGCCGTCGCCAGATCATCGAATGCCCGCTCCAGACGCGTCAGCGTCTCGCCGCCGACATCGCTGGCGTTCACGCGCCGCGCCAGCTCCCACGCCGAGGTCTCGTCGTCCGGGGTTTCCGGGGCGGGCGCAGCCCAGTCCGCAGGGGACGGGCTCAAGAGATCGGAGAGCCGAGTCGCGGTCACGTCGAGCGCGCGGGCGAGCTTCGGGCGTTGCCAGGGCTGCGGGTTGCTCTCGCCGCTCTCCCAGCGCTGCACCGTCGACAATGCGACACCGACCCGTTCGGCCAGGTCTTCCTGCGAATATCCCAGGGATCGTCGACGCTCGGACATACGTACGCGTCTGACAGCCATCGTCTCACCGCTCCCTATCGCGTATCTCCCCTGGTCAGCCTACCCGTTGAGGTGCGGCTGGGGTGGAGATGCGGTGCTGTTGCTCTGGTTCCGGATCGTGCCGGTGGATTGCCTGGTTACCGGCAGTTGCAGCCGGGCTCACTTTCCCTTCGTGCCGCTGCCGCGATTCTGCTCTGTCCCGATGCCAGGGAGACGAAAGTGGCGAACGATTCTCAGCAGACCGTCCACGCGAGTCGGAGCAAGACCGGCGACGCCGTCACCGACTTACCCCTCCGGACCCGGGGCGCAAGCCTCGATCGGCTCGGGCGTATCGCCTTTCCGGGACGGGCCTCGAATCCACCCGGCGAATACCCTCCGTACAAAAGGCGGTTCGCGCGGCGGGCCAGGTCGGTGTCGCGGGCGCGGGAGTTCGTTGTCGGGGTGCTCGGGGCCGGGGTCTGCGGTGAGGTGGCCGAGGACATCCGGCTCTGCGTTTCCGAGCTCGCCAGCAACGCCCTGCGGCACACGCCGCCCGGCCGTGAGTTCCTCGTGTGCGTCCTCCCCCGCCACGGCGTCCTCCGCATCGAGGTCCACGACGCCGGCACCGGCGTCCCGTACCTCTGCGCACCCACCGCCACCGACGACCGCGGGCGCGGGCTGCTGCTGGTCGGCTCCCTCGCCGACGACTGGGGTGTGAGCGACCGGGCCGGACCCGGGAAAGCCGTCTGGGCGGAGTTCAAGGCCGAAGGGGAGCCGCGGTGATCAGTGCTCGGGGCGGGGGGCCGCGGTGGCTTCGCGGAGGGCTGTCCAGGCGTCCGCCAGGGGGCCGATGTGGCTGAGCTTGTCCGGGTTGTTCACCGTGTGGATCGTCTGGAGAAGACCGTCGCGTACGTCCAGGGTCCACGTGCTGAGGACGTGGCCCTCCCGGTCCCGGAAGATCGCCCCCGGCTGGCCGTTGACCTGCCGCGGCTCCACCACCCCGGCCCCCCTGACGACCAGCGGTACGAACACCGCCAGCACCCCGCCCACGTGCTCCGCACCGGAGATGACGGGCTGGAAGCGGGGGGCCTTGCCGCCGCTGTCGCCGATCATCTGGACGTCGGCGGCCAGCAGTTCGGTCAGCGCGTCCACGTCCCCCTCCCGGAAGGCGTCGAAGAAGCGGCCCGCGAGCTTTTCGCGCTCCTTCCGGTCGGCCTCGAAGCGGGCCCGGCCCGCGTCCATGTGGCGGCGGGCCCGTACGGCGAGCTGGTGGCAGGCCGCCTGCGAGCGGCCCACGGCCGACGCGATCGCCGGGAAGTCGAAGGCGAACACCTCGCGCAGCACGAAGACGGCGCGTTCGAGCGGGGAGAGCCGCTCCAGGAGGAGCAGGGCCGCCGTGGAGAGCGAGTCCGCCAGCTCGGCCGCGCGCGCCGGGTCCTCGTACGGGTCGGTCAGCAGCGGTTCGGGGAGCCAGGGCCCGACGTACTCCTCGCGCCGGACGCGGGCGGAGCGCAGCACGTCGATCGAGATGCGCGTGACCACGGTCGACAGGAACGCCTTCGCCGACTCGGGTTCCGTGCGTGTGGCCTGGTAGCGCATCCAGGACTCCTGGACCGCGTCCTCGGCCTCGCTGACGCTGCCCAGGATCCGGTACGCGATCGAGAACAGCAGCGGCCGCAGCTCCTCGAACTCCTCCGCCTTCGTCACCGCGGCTCCTCCTTCCGCCGTTCCCCCCGGCCGTCCTGCGTCACCAGGGCACCGGGCCGTCCGCGCTGAAGAACCCGGCGGTCGGTCCGTCCGCGCCGAGCGTGGCCAGGCGCACCACGACCGCGGCGCCCTGCGCGACGGTGAGGAAGCCCTCGTGGTTGTTGCTGTCCGTGGCGACGTAGCCGGGAGCGGCGGCGTTGACGAGGACGCCGTCCTTGCGCAGTTCGTTCGCGTACTGCACGGTCAGCGCGGTGAGCGCGCTCTTGGACGGCGAGTACGCCGCGGACGGCAGCAGCGCGGCGAAGGGGCCGTCCGGGTCGCTGGAGAGGGCCAGCGACGCACCGTGCGTGCTGACGTTGACGATGCGCGGGGCCGGTGAGCGCCGCAGGAGGGGCAGCATGGTGTTGGTCACCGCTATCACCCCGAACACGTTGGTCTCGAACACCGCCCGGACCATGTCCACGTCGACGGAGCTGGGGATCTGATCGTGCGCCTCCGCGGGCGAGACCTGCCCGGAGCCGGTGATGCCGGCGTTGTTGACCAGCACGTCGAGGCGGCCGAAGCGCTCCTCGACCAGCTCGGCGGCAGCGCGGACGGCGGCCCGGTCTGTGACGTCCAGCGCGACCGCGTGCGCGTCGCCGCCGGCCAGGCGCAGCGACAGGGCCGCCTCCTCGCCGCGCCGCGGGTCCCTGGCGCCGACCAGGACCGTCATCCCCCGGGTGGCGAGCTGCTGGGCGACGCCGCGGCCGATGCCCTTGTTCGCGCCGGTGACCAGCGCGACCTTGCGTTCCGTGCTCTCCTCGCCCATGGCCGTCTCCTCGTCGTCGTGGTGGGTTCTTCGCAGAACCTGTCTTCACCACCTGGGACGAGACAGCCCGCCCGCCACTGACATGCGGCCGCGTCGGCTACGGGACCTCGCCGACCAAGGCCGTTTCGCTGCGGAGAGCCCGCAGGGTGTCGAGTTCGCGGTCGAGGTCACGTCGCTTGGCCTCAAGGCGCTCGACTTCCTGGGCGAGCAAGCGCTCCATCACGCCCGTGCGCTCCTCGGGCGGGGCCTCCAGGCACGGGAGCAGTTCGTTGATGGTGACGCTGGTCAGTCCGGCGGCGAACAAGTGCTGGATCATGAGGACCCGCTCGACCATGGAGCCGTCGAAGTCGCGCCACCCGCCGGGCGTGCGCTCGGAGCGGATGAGGCCGTGCTCCTCGTAGTAGCGCAGGGAGCGCGTGCTGACTCCGGCCGCGGCCCCCAGTTCACCGATGCGCATGAGACCTCCCTCGCGGCTGTCCGCCGACATCCGTTCTTGCAGTTGACACCGGTGTGAAGTGTCACGATCCAGACGTCCGGAGCCGGCCCGTCGACCCGGCTCCACCGCCCGTCTTGTCACTCCAGCATACGAAGGACGTCCGCCATGCACTGGTTCTACCTCGCCCTCGCCGTCGTCTTCGAGATCGCCGTCGCCCTGTCCGCCGGCAAGGCCCGGGGCTTCACCCGGCCCGCCTGGACGACCGCCACGCTGGTCAGCGGCGGCATCGCCACCTACCTCCTGAGCCGGGCGCTGCTGACCTTCGACGTCGGCGTCGGCTACGCCCTGTGGACCTCCGTCGCCGGCGTCGGGATCGTCGTCCTCGGCGCCGGCCTCTTCGGCCAGCGCCTGGGGTGGCGCAAGCTGCTCGGCATCGCCGCGGTCATCGCCGGAGTCGTCGGCCTCCAGCTCAGCGGCGCGGCGTGACCGCCCGGTCCGGCAGCCCCCGTACGACGCCTCGGAAAGGAACTCCCATGTCCACCACCGCCCCCGCCACCGCCGCCACTGCCACTGCCACCGCCCGCCGGGACGTCACCGTCCGGAGCGACCGTGCACGGGCGTGGCTCGTCCTCCTCCTCGCCGGCGCCTTCGAGGTCGGCTACGCCCTCGCCGTGGGCGGCAGCGAAGGATTCACCGTGCTCTCGTGGTCGCTCGTCGCGGTCGTCTTCTTCCTGCTGACCCTCTTCGCCCTGAGCGTCTCCCTGCGCACCATCGACGTGGGCATCGGGTACGCCGTGTGGGCGGGGATCGGCGCCGTCGGGGCCGCCCTGCTCAGCCCCGTCGTCTTCGACGAGACCCTCACCGCCGGCAAGGCCCTCTGGCTCGCCGTGATCATCGCGGGCGTGGTCTGGCTCAAGCTCGCCGACCGCCCGGACCACCCGGACCACCCGGATCGCCAGGACCGGACCGCGCGGCCCGCCCACCGGTGAGGACCGCGGTGCGGCGGCGGCCGGCGGCCGGAATCAGGT
>NZ_JACBXC010000298.1 GCF_013870535.1 Streptomyces phytophilus
GCGGCGGTACCCAGGGCGGTGGCGGTGCCGAGGAGTGAACGTCTGCTGATCACGGGGCCCTCCGGGGGACGGCGCGAGCATGAATCGTTTCAGATCACGAAGTTAGGGAGGCGCGGGAGGCGTGTCAAGGGCCCGCGGGGGACGTGACGTTGTCCGGAAACTTTCCATGTCCGACCCATTGACGGGCCTGTTGGGGGAGGTCTAGCTTCCGTGAAAACTCATTGAAACCTTTCATGAACTGCCGACCGCAACGGTGCTGACCATGACAGAAGTGCCCGTCCTGGCCGCGCGCGGCCTGAGCAAGTCCTTCGGGGCCGTACGCGCCCTGCAGGACGTCTCCCTCACGCTGCACGCCGGCGAGGCGCACGCCCTCGCCGGCGAGAACGGCGCGGGGAAGTCCACCCTCATCAAGATGCTCGCCGGCGTCCACCGCCCCGACGCGGGCCGACTGCTCCTCGACGACGCCCCGGTGAGCTTCCACGGCCCGGCCGACGCCCGCGACGCGGGCATCGCCGTGATCTACCAGGAACCCACGCTCTTTCCCGACCTGTCCATCGCCGAGAACATCTTCATGGGCCGCCAGCCCCGCCGCACCCTGCGCCGCATCGACCGCACCTCGGTCCACGACGCCACCGCCGCGCTCATGCGCCGCCTCGGCGTCGACCTCGGCCCCGACCGCCCGGCGCGCGGCCTGTCCATCGCCGACCAGCAGATCGTGGAGATCGCCAAGGCGCTGTCGTTCGACGCCCGCGTCCTGATCATGGACGAGCCGACCGCGGCGCTCACCGGCAGCGAGACCGCCCGCCTCTTCGCCGTCGTCGAGGCGCTGCGCGCCGAGGGCGCCGCCGTGCTGTTCATCTCCCACCGGCTGGAGGAGATCTTCCGGCTCTGCCGCCGCGTCACCACGCTGCGCGACGGCCGCTGGATCGCCACCGACGAGGTCGCCGCCCTCACCGAGGACGACCTCGTACGCCGCATGGTCGGCCGCGACCTGGACGAGCTGTACCCCAAGCAGGACGCGGAACTGGGCGCAACCGCCCTGTCCGTACGGCGGCTGACCCGCGAAGGCGTCTTCCACGACGTCTCCTTCGACGTCCGCCGCGGCGAGATCGTCGCCCTCGCCGGACTCGTCGGCGCCGGCCGCAGCGAGGTCGTCCAGGCGGCGTTCGGCGTCGACACCCCCGACGCCGGCGAGGTGCACGTGGCCGGCCGCCCGCTGCGCCGCGGCTCGCCGACCGCCGCCATGGACGCGGGCGTCGCCCTCGTCCCCGAGGACCGGCGGCAGCGCGGCCTGGTCATGGAGATGTCCATCGAGCGCAACATCGGCCTCACCGGACTCGGCCGCCTCGGCTCCGCCGGGCTCGTCAAGCGGACGCTGGAGCGCGGCAGGGCCGCCGACTGGGCCGCGAGGCTGCGGTTGAAGTACGGGCGGCTCACGGACGACGTGGGGGTGCTGTCCGGCGGCAACCAGCAAAAGGTCGTGCTCGCCAAGTGGCTCGCCACCGAGCCGTCGGTGCTCATTGTGGACGAGCCGACCCGCGGCATCGACGTCGGCACCAAGGCCGAGGTGCACCGGCTGCTCTCCGAACTGGCCGCGGGCGGGCTGGCCGTCCTCATGGTCTCCTCCGACCTGCCGGAGGTCCTCGGCATGGCCGACCGCGTACTCGTCATGCACGAGGGCCGCCTCGTCGCCGAGATCCCCCGCGCCGAGGCCACCGAGGAGACGGTGATGACGGCGGCGACCGGCCGCGGCGCCGGGGAGGCGGCGGCATGAGCGCGACCGTACAGAAGCCCAAGCCCGCCCCCGCGGGCGGCACCGAGCGCTCCGCGCGCTCGCTGGCCGACCTGGTCTTCCGCGCCCGCGAACTGTCCATCGGCGGCGCCCTCGTCGTGCTGATCCTCTGCACCTGGATCGCCAACCCCGGCTTCCTCGACGACCAGGGCGTCAAGGACCTGCTGCTCAACTCCTCGATCCTGGTGCTGCTCGCCGTCGGCCAGTCCGTCGTCGTCATCACCCGCAACATCGACCTGTCGGTCGGCTCCGTCGTCGGCCTGACCGCCTTCGCCTGCGGCGACTTCGTCTCCGGCACCGACCACAGCGCGTTCGTCGTCGTCCTCCTCGGCATCGCGCTGGGCACCGCGTGCGGGCTGGTCAGCGGGCTGCTGGTGAGTTTCGGCAAGGTGCCCGCGCTGGTCGTGACCCTCGGCATGCTCTACGTCATCCAGGGCCTGGACTACTGGTGGGCGGGCGGCGAGCAGATCAACGCCGCCAACCTCCCCGACGACGTCCTCTCGCTGGGCACCGGCAGCGTCCTCGGCATCCCGTACCTGCCGCTGATCACCGCCGCCGTCCTCGCCGGCACCGCGTACTACCTGCGCTGCTACACCGGCGGCCGCGAGCTGTACGCCATCGGCTCCAACCCCGAGGCCGCGCGGCTCGCCGGCATCCCCATCCGCCGCCGCGTGCTCGGCGCGTACGCCTTCTCCGGCGCCATCGCCGGCTTCGCCGGCGCGCTGTGGCTGGCCCGCTTCGGCACCGTCGTCGCGGACGCCGCCAACGGCTGGGAGCTGACCGTCGTCAGCGCCGTCGTCGTCGGCGGCGTCGCCATCACCGGCGGCGTCGGCTCCGTCTGGGGCGCCGCACTCGGCGCCGCGCTGCTCACCACCATCGGCAGCGCGCTGGTCGTGCTCAAGGTCAGCTCCTTCTGGCAGCAGGCCATCACCGGCGTGCTGCTGCTCGCCGCCATCACCACCGACCGCATCGTGCAGCGGCGCACCACCAGCGCGCTGCGGAAGAGGAGGCGGCAGTCAACTCCCCAGCCCTGAAGGGCCGGCTGGCAAGCCGGGTCCTGCACACCGGGTTCGCGCTCCCGACTGCCCTCTACGACAGGACGGTCACGGGTCGCATCTACCACAGGAGAGGAGGTGCTGGTTCCGTTGTGGTACGGGCGTATTGACGAAGCCCACGCCGAGCGTGCACGGTCGCGCGCGTTGACCCCGGCGACGTGGTCGGCCGGGCCGGCGAGCCCGCACCGGCGGTCGCGAGAGGCCGTTCTCCGCTCACGGATGCCGTCGAGCAGTTCGAGGGCGATTCCGCGCCGGGCGTTTGGCGCTGCGGGTCTTCTTCGCCTGGACCGTCCGAACCGCCGTCTGCGCCGACAGGAGGTCGGTGCGGGAGGCGCCGGTGCCTGCACGGCAGCCGGCAACAGCTTCACCTGCACCACGATCACCACCGCCGACCGTAACCGGAGACACTGACAATGCCCGCTGACCAGCCATACCGGCTCCGCCGTCCGGTGAAGTCGCTCGGCACCTACCTGCGGTGGGACACCGCCGTCGGCATCCTGCTGATCGCGGTGTTCCTGGCCGGCACCTCGTCCACCGACGGCTTCGCCTCCACCGGCAACATGTCCGCCGCCCTCAACGACACCGCCGAGATCGCCCTCATCGCGCTGCCGATGACGCTGCTCGTCGTCGCCGGCCAGGTCGACCTGTCCGTCGCCTCCATGCTCGGCCTGTCCAGCGCGCTCGCGGGCTCCCTGTGGGACGCGGGGTACGCCTTCGAGCTGATCGTGCCGGTCTGCCTGCTCGCCGGGGCCGCCGGCGGGCTGCTCAACGGCTGGCTCGTCACCCGCGTCGGGCTGCCGCCGCTGGCCGTCACCATCGGCACCCTCACCCTCTACCGGGGCCTGGCCTCGGTGGTCCTCGGCGACAAGGCCGTTGCGGGCTTCCCCGACACGTACTCCCAGTGGGCCTCCTCCACCGAGACCGTGCCGGGCACCTTCGTGCCGTACCCCATCGCGCTCTTCGCGGTGCTCGCGGTGCTCGCCGCCGTGCTGCTGCACATGACCGGCTTCGGCCGCTCCCTGTACGCCATCGGCGCCCAGGAGGACGCCGCGTGGTTCGCCGGCATCCGCGTCAAGCGCATCAAGCTCGCGCTCTTCGTCGTCTCCGGGCTGATGGCGTCCTTCGCCGGCATCGTCTACACCCTGCGCTACGGCAGCGCCCGCGCCGACAACGGCCTCGGCCTCGAACTCGTCGTCATCGCCTCCGTCCTCCTCGGCGGCGTCGACTTCAACGGCGGCAAGGGCACCCTCGGCGGCGCCGTCGCCGGCGTGCTCCTCATCGGCCTGCTCAACAACCTGCTCACCCTCAACGACGTGGCGAACGAGATCCGCGTGATCGTCACCGGGCTGCTGCTCATCGCCTCCGTACTCGCCCCGCGCGCCGTCTCCGCGCTCGCGGAGCGCCGCAACCGCCGCCTCGCAGCGGCCCCCTGACCCGCCCCAGACCCTCGTCCGCGGTCCCGCGGAACCGAACGCGAAAGGTTCACCCGCATGCGTAACAAGAGCCGCACCCTCGCCGCGACAGCCGCGCTGTGCGCCCTCACCCTGGCGGCCGGCGCCTGCTCCGGCACCACCAAGGACGACGCGGAGAGCGACGCCAAGGAACAGGTCTCCGACGCCACCGCGAACCCGGACGCGCCGCTGAAGAAGGGCCTGAAGATCGCGTTCCTGCCCAAGCAGATCAACAACCCGTACGAGCAGATCGTCGACGAGGCGGGCATCGAGGCGAGCGCGGAGTTCGACGCCGAGGCCAAGGAGGTCGGGCCCTCCGACGCCAAGGCGTCCTCGCAGGTCTCGTACATCAACACCCTCGTCCAGCAGCGCCAGGACGCCATCCTCATCGCCGCCAACGACCCCAACGCCGTCTGCGGCCCGCTCAAGACGGCCATGCAGCAGGACATCAAGGTCGTCGCCTACGACTCCGACACCGCCAAGGACTGCCGCCAGCTCTTCATCAACCAGGCCAGCTCCGAGGAGATCGGCCGCAGCCAGGTGCGGCGCATCGCGGAACAGCTCGACCACAAGGGCGAGATCGCCATCCTGTCCGCGACCCAGAACGCCACGAACCAGAACACCTGGATCGACTACATGAAGGACGAGCTGAAGAAGCCCGAGTACAAGGACATGGAGCTGGTCAAGGTCGCCTACGGCGACGACGACGACCAGAAGTCCTTCCAGGAGACCCAGGGGCTGCTCAAGGCGTACCCGGAGCTGAAGGGCATCATCTCGCCCACCACCGTCGGCATCGCCGCCGCCGCCCGCTACATCAGCTCCTCCGACTACAAGGGCGAGGTCGTGCTCAACGGCCTCGGCACGCCGAACCAGATGCGCAAGTTCATCAAGGACGGCACCGTCGAGGAGTTCTCCCTCTGGGACCCCAAGGACCTCGGCTACCTCGGCGCCTACGCCGCCGCCGCGCTGGCCTCCGGCCAGATCACCGGCAAGGAGGGCGAGACGTTCGAGGCCGGCCGGCTCGGCGAGTACACCGTCGGCAAGGACGGCGAGGTCATCCTCGGCCCGCCGACCGTGTTCGACGAGAAGAACATCGACGAGTACGACTTCTGATGGCCGGCGCCCAACAGCGCCGCGTCTGCTTCCTGCTGAAGGTGCGCGCCGACCGGCTGGCGGAGTACCGCGAGCGGCACGCGGCCGTCTGGCCGGACATGCTCGCCGCGCTCTCCGCCGCCGGCTGGCGCAACTACTCGCTCTTCCTGCGCGACGACGGCCTCCTCGTCGGCTACCTGGAGACCGCGGACTTCGCCGCCGCGCAGGCGGCGATGGCCGCGAGCGACGTCAACGCGCGCTGGCAGGCCGAGATGGTCCCGTTCTTCGAGGCGCTCGACGGCGCCGCGCCGGACGCGGCCTTGTACCCCCTGACAGAGGTCTTCCACCTCGACTGAGGACCCCCACATGAGACTGCTCCCCCGCCCGCTCGTGAAGCCCGCGCTCGTG
>NZ_JACBXC010000299.1 GCF_013870535.1 Streptomyces phytophilus
TGGCCCGCTCGCTGGTGGCCGACCCGGAGGTGCTGGTGCTCGACGAGCCGACCTCGGCGGTCGACTCGCACACCGAGGCACGTATCGCCGAGAGCCTGCGGGAGATCCGCGCGGGCCGGACGACGGTGGTGTTCACCTCCAGCCCGCTGCTGCTGGACCGGGCCGACACGGTCGTGTTCGTGCAGGACGGCACGGTGGCCGCCGAGGGCCCGCACCGCGAACTGCTCCGCGGCGACGCGGCGTACCGCGCCGTGGTCACCCGGGAGACGGACGACGAGAAGCAGGCGGCCGACGGCGTACGGGACCCGGGCGGCGCAGGCGACAGAGCAGGCGACGGCGCGGCCGTACGCGAAGAGGGCGGCGTGCCGCAGATGATGGAGGGGACCGCATGATCGGCGTGCGACCGCCGGAGTACGACCCGGCCGCGCCACGCACCGCAACCACCCTGCCGGTGGGCGCGCCGGCGACCGTGCGCGGCTACGTGGCGGAGCTGCTGCGCCGCCACCGCACCGCGTTCCTGCTGCTGATCGCCGTGAACGCGATCGCCGTCATCGCCTCGATGGCCGGCCCGTACCTGCTGGGCGGCCTGGTCGAGGACCTGTCGGCGGGCGTCGAGGACCTTCATCTGACGCGCGCGATGGTGCTGTTCTCGATCGCGCTGGCGCTCCAGGCGTTCTTCGTCCGGCTGGTCCGGCTGCGCGGCGCGATGCTCGGCGAGCGGATGCTCGCGGACCTGCGCGAGGACTTCCTCGTACGGTCCGTGGGCCTGCCTCCGGGTGTGCTGGAGCGGGCCGGGACCGGGGACCTGCTGTCCCGTATCACCACCGACATCGACCGGCTGGCGAACGCGATGCGCGAGGCCGTGCCGCAGTTGACGATCGCGGTGGTGTGGGTCGCGCTGGTGCTGGGCGGCATGGTGGTGATGGCACCGCCACTGGCGGTGGCGGTGGTGCTCGCCGCGCCCGTGCTGCTCGCGGGCTGCCGCTGGTACTTCAGGCGGGCGCCGAGTGCGTACCGCTCGGAGGCCGCGGGGTACGCCGCCGTGGCCGCGGCGCTCTCCGAGACGGTGGACGCCGGCCGGACCGTGGAGGCGCACCGGCTGGGCTCGCGCCGCGTCGCGCTGTCGGACCGGCGGGTCAAGGAGTGGGTGGCGTGGGAGCGGTACACGCTCTACCTGCGCTGCATGTTCTTCCCCGTCTTCAACGCCACGCACGTCGTGGTCGTCGGCTCGGTGCTGCTGCTCGGCGGCGCGTTCGTCTTCCAGGGCTGGATGAGCGTCGGCGAACTGACGACGGGCGCGCTGCTGGCGCAGATGCTCACCGAACCGGTGGGCATGATCCTGCGCTGGTACGACGAGTTGCAGGTGGCCCAGGTGTCGCTGGCCCGGCTGGTGGGCGTGCGGGACATCGAGGAGGAGCCCGGCGACGCGGCGGTGCGGCCGGGCGGCCGGGACGTACACGCCGACGAGGTCCGCTTCGGCTACCTGGCCGGGGCCGACGTGCTGCACGGCGTCTCGCTGCGGTTGCAGCCGGGCAGCCGGCTGGCGCTGGTCGGCCCCTCGGGCGCGGGCAAGTCGACGCTGGGGCGGCTGCTGGCCGGGATCTACTCGCCGCGGCGCGGCGAGATACGGCTCGGCGGCGCGGAGCTGGCCCGGATGCCGGCCGAGCGGGTACGGGAGCACGTGGCACTGGTCAACCAGGAGCACCACGTGTTCGTCGGCTCGCTACGGGACAACCTGCGCCTGGCGCGTACCGAGGCGGGCGACGCGGAGCTGTGGGCGGCGCTGGGCGCGGTCGACGCGGGCGAGTGGGCGCGGGCCCTGGACGACGGCCTGGACACGGAGGTCGGCTCGGGCGGAGCGGCGCTCACCCCGGCGCAGGCGCAGCAGATCGCCCTGGCCCGGCTGGTGCTGGCCGACCCGCACACGCTGGTGCTCGACGAGGCGACGTCGCTGCTCGACCCGCGGGCGGCGCGGCACCTGGAGCGGTCGCTGGCGAAGGTGCTGGACGGGCGCACGGTCGTGGCGATCGCCCACCGGCTGCACACCGCGCACGACGCGGACGTGATCGCGGTGGTCGAGGACGGCCGCATCAGTGAACTGGGCAGCCACGACGAACTGGTCGCGGCGGACGGCGCGTACGCCGCCCTGTGGCGCTCCTGGCACGGCTGACGGGACCGCGGCGGACCGGCCCCAGGCCGGCCCGCCGCCCCTCGTTCGCGCCCCGGCCGGGAACCCTTCCGTGACCCCGGCCGGGGCGTCGTCAGCCGATGACGCCCATGGCGGTGAGACCGCCGGCGGTGCCGGCCAGCATGAAGACCGGCATCAGTATTTTCAGCTCGATCCAGCTGCCGGCGCGAAAGCGCATGAAGCCGGGCGGGCCGATCGGGTACCAGCGCCGGCGGCCCACCGGGATCGGCCACAGGACGGGGCAGCCGGAGACGGTGAGGGCGTCGCCGAGGTCGTGGACGAGGGCGCCGAGGACGATGGGCAGGCCCAGCCACAGGTACTCCTGGCCGGGCTCGGTGAAGAGCCAGTCGGAGCCGTTGCCCGGCTTGTCGAGGACGGCGGCGAGGATCCAGGCGCTGGTGGCGCCGAGCAGCCAGACGAGCACGTCGCTGGAGACCCGCGCGGCCCGCCACAGCAGCCCCTCGATGGCCAGCACCATGTGGACGAAGAGGATCCCGAGGACCGCCCACCGGCCGCCGAGCACCGCGAGCGCGGAGAACCCGGCGCCGATCAGCACCGCCCACAGCCAGGTGTGCGTCAGGGTGCGGTGGCCGCCGGAGCGGCGGGGGTCGCCGCGCTTCTTCGTCGCCTTGTAGACACGTGCGGAGAGCTTGTCGATGACCTCGCAGAGGATGCGGGACAGCGGGCCGAAGGCGCGGGAGATGGTCGCGGACTTGTGGTCGAGGTCGGGTGCGAGGGCCGCGCCTGCGCAGATGAGGGCGCCGACGACGAGCACCGGCCAGGGCATCTCGTGGCCCGCGGCGGTGGCCGCGGCGCCCACCCCCAGCCACGCCGCCGCCCCCGAAAGCGAGTGCGCTGGACCCATCATGAACGCTCCCCCACCCCTCGTCCGCCCGTGTGGTGAACGGCCGTTGGCCCCACCCGTTCCGCCCGTCGGCGGCACAGCCTAGCGCGGGTGATCTTCACACGTACCGGGGGTTCACACTTCGGGGGCGGCGGAGGGCAGTATGGACGGGTGACCCTCATCGATCAGACTCCGCCCACCGCCGACCCCGACGACCTCTTCGAGGCGTTCTCCTCCTGGACCGAGGAGCGGGGCATCTCCCTCTATCCGGCGCAGGAAGAAGCTCTGATCGAGGTCGTCTCCGGCTCGAACGTCATCCTGTCCACCCCCACCGGCTCCGGGAAGTCGCTCGTCGCGGCCGGCGCGCACTTCGCGGCCCTGGCCCGGGACGAGGTCTCGTTCTACACCGCGCCCATCAAGGCCCTGGTGTCGGAGAAGTTCTTCGACCTGTGCAAGATCTTCGGCACGGAGAACGTCGGCATGCTCACCGGCGACGCCTCCGTCAACGCCGACGCGCCCGTCATCTGCTGCACCGCCGAGGTGCTGGCGTCCATCGCACTGCGCGACGGGAGGGACGCCGACATCGGCCAGGTGGTGATGGACGAGTTCCACTTCTACGCCGAGCCGGACCGCGGCTGGGCGTGGCAGATCCCGCTGCTGGAGCTGCCGCAGGCGCAGTTCGTGCTGATGTCCGCGACGCTCGGCGACGTCTCCCGCTTCGAGGAGGACCTGACCCGGCGCACCGGCCGGCCCACCGCGGTGGTCCGCTCGGCGACCCGGCCGGTCCCGCTGTCGTACGAGTACCGCACCACCCCGCTCACCGAGACGCTCACGGAGCTGCTGGAGACCCGGCAGGCGCCGGTGTACATCGTGCACTTCACCCAGGCGCAGGCGGTGGAGCGGGCGCAGGCGCTGATGAGCATCAACATGTCCACCCGCGCCGAGAAGGACGAGATCGCCGCCCTTATCGGCAACTTCCGCTTCACCACCCGGTTCGGCCAGCAGCTCTCCCGCTACGTCCGGCACGGCATCGGCGTCCACCACGCCGGGATGCTGCCCAAGTACCGGCGGCTGGTGGAGAAGCTGGCCCAGGCCGGGCTGCTGAAGGTCATCTGCGGCACCGACACCCTCGGCGTCGGCGTCAACGTCCCGATCCGCACGGTGCTGTTCACCGCGCTGACCAAGTACGACGGCAGCCGGGTGCGCACCCTGCGGGCCCGCGAGTTCCACCAGATCGCCGGGCGCGCCGGCCGCGCCGGCTTCGACACTTCCGGGCTGGTGGTGGCGCAGGCGCCGGAGCACGTCGTGGAGAACGAGAAGGCGCTCGCCAAGGCCGGCGACGACCCGAAGAAGCGCCGCAAGGTGGTGCGCAAGAAGCCCCCGGAGGGCTTCGTCAACTGGTCGCAGCACACCTTCGAGAAGCTCATCGCCGCCGACCCGGAACCGCTCACCTCCCGCTTCCGCGTCACCCACGCCATGCTGCTGTCGGTCATCGCCCGCCCGGGCAACGCCTTCACCGCGATGCGCCGGCTGCTGGAGGACAGCCACGAGTCGCGCAGGAAGCAGCTCCGGCACATCCGCCGCGCCATCGCCATCTACCGCTCCCTCCTCGACGGCGGCGTGGTGGAGCAGCTCGACGAGCCGGACGCGCAGGGCCGCATCGTGCGCCTGACCGTCGACCTCCAGCAGGACTTCGCCCTCCAGCAGCCGCTGTCCACCTTCGCGCTGGCCGCCTTCGACCTCCTCGACCCCGAGTCCCCCTCCTACGCGCTCGACATGGTCTCCGTGGTGGAGTCCACCCTCGACGACCCCCGGCAGATCCTCGCCGCCCAGCAGAACAAGGCGCGCGGCGAGGCGGTCGCGGAGATGAAGGCCGACGGCGTCGAGTACGAGGAGCGGATGGAGCGGCTGATGGACGTCGGCTACCCCAAGCCGCTGGAGGAGCTGCTGTCCCACGCCTACGGCCTGTACCGCAAGAGCCACCCGTGGGTCGGCGACCACCCCCTCTCCCCCAAGTCGGTCATCCGCGACATGTACGAACGGGCGATGACCTTCAGCGAGTTCGTCTCCCTCTACGAACTGGCCCGCACCGAGGGCATCGTGCTGCGCTACCTCGCCAGCGCGTACAAGGCGCTGGACCACACCGTGCCGGACGAGCGGAAGTCCGAGGACTTCGAGGACATCGTCGCGTGGCTCGGCGAGATGGTCCGCCAGGTCGACTCCAGCCTGCTGGACGAGTGGGAGCAGCTGGCCAACCCGGCGGAGGAGACCGCCGAGCAGGCCATGGAGCACGCCGACCAGGTCCGCCCGGTGACGGCCAACTCCCGCGCCTTCCGGGTCCTCGTGCGCAACGCGCTCTTCCGCCGGGTGGAGCTGGCGGCGCTCGACGACGCGGACGCACTGGGCGCGCTGGACGAGGAGTCCGGCTGGGACGCGGAGCGCTGGGGCGAGGCCCTGGACGCCTACTGGGAGGAGTACGAGGACATCGGCACCGGCCCCGACGCCCGCGGGCCGCGGCTGCTGCGGATCGAGGAGGACCCGCAGCACGCGCTCTGGCGCGTCCGCCAGACCTTCGCCGACCCGGAGGGCGACCACGACTGGGGCATCTCCGCCGAGGTGGACCTGACCGCCTCCGACGCCGAGGGCCGCGCCGTCCTCCGCGTCACCGGCGTCGGTCCGCTGAGCGGGGCGTCGGGCTGAGCGGACCGCCGGGCCGACCCGCCGTCAGCGCGGCAGGCCCGTACGTCG
>NZ_JACBXC010000003.1 GCF_013870535.1 Streptomyces phytophilus
GTCGGGCTCCGCCCGACTGATATGCCGTCACTTCGTTCCGGCAGTAGCCCGCTTCGCGGGCTGAGCCCTTCGGGCTTGTCGGCTTCGCCTAGCGGCAGGGTCCGCTTCGCTCCCCCTGCCTCAACTCTTCGGCTTCGCCTCCGAGTTTTCAAGGCCCGCTACCGCGGGCCTGCTGGCTACAGGATCCGGCTCATCGGGTGACTTGGGCTTCCTGCTGACTGTAGGTCAGGGTGATTTGCGGTGTCTGTCTCAACGACAGTGAAGGTGCTTCCTTCCTGCAAAAATTCCTGAGGATCCGAGTTTCCTTCCCTTCCCTGGGACGAGCCGGCCTCACTCTGCAGCAGGAGACGAGGCGACTGGGCGATTGCGGTTCAGGGACGGGGCTCGACAGGAGATCGTCAGCGTGGCTGTTGGTATCCGCCGCGCGGTCCACTGCTTCTCCAGCAGGGCTCTTCGATCCTCGCGCAAGGCGATGGGATTCGCCGGCCCGCAAGCTTCAGCGTGTGGACACCGCTCTGCCGCCGACGGTCAAACCGTCATCGTGGTGGATCGTATTCGCGAACCGAGCAAGTCCTCCTTCGTACGATGACTTTCGTGTGACACCGCTTTCGCGGACTCGTGTTCGCTGTGGATGTCTGTGATGGGCTTACGTTTCAGGTTGCCGTCTACTTTTCGTCGCTGATTACGCTAGTAGATCCAGACTTACGTCGTGCAGTCTCCTGAGTCATAAGTTGTGTGTCGCTTAACTTTGGAGTGGCGTACTTATCATTGTTGCGGCTGCTGTAGTAATCGCGCTTCTACTAACTTCGCTGTGAGCTTTCAGCGGAGGTACGTGCGTCATAATCATCCGGCGCTTCATTGGTTCGTCGTGAACTATGTTGTAGAATCTTCGTGAGTCAGTTGAAAAGCTGGCTCACAGTAGGTGGATCCAAACGTAAGCGGACCCCATACACGGAAGCTGGTCGCGGAAGGGTACGGGGTCCAGAGTGAAGGAACCACAGGGCAGGTCTGCCTAGGCGGACCTGCCCGCTACAGTCCCAGGCAGAGGCGGATGACGTAGTACGCGAGCTGCGCCATGCGCACTGCGAGGGTCATCTGCGGCCATGGATCTGCTGGTTTCTTCACCCGCTTCTTGCGGGTGCTCATAAGCTCACCTCCGGATATGGCGGTGCCGGGCGCGGAATGCGTGCGGCACCGAGAATCGTACCGTATTGCGCGGCGCATTGGGGCTTTCCGCTATTGCCCTGCCCTGATCAGGGGGAATAGGCTTTCCTGCCGTGGACGGCCCCGGAGTATGGCTGGGGTGTGGCTGCGGGTACTGGGGTCGGTTACAGCGTGAGGGCGGTGCGGACTTGTGCGGCGGCATGGGCGAGTTCGGCGGTGCCGGCGGTGCGGCCCAGTAGATACAGGGCGCGGTCGACGGGGTCGACGGAGGCTCTTAGAGCTCGTAACACGATCACGATGTGCGGTGTTTCAGGCGCCGCCAGCAGATGAGGGCGTTGTGCAAGTCGAGTCGGCGTTCCCAGCGGATGGCGAGGCGTTTGAACTGGTGCAGCAGAGCGAAGGCGGGATGCCGTCGGCCAGGGTGAGGGTCTGCGTGACGTCGTTGACGTTCGCGGCGGTGGTGATCACCTTCAGCGGTGTGCCGTTCCCATCGCAGATGAGGTGGTGCTTGCTGCCGGTCTTGCCCCGGTCGACCGGCGACGGACCGGTCCCCTCGCCCCCTCTTTCGCCTTTACGTGAGAGGCGTCTACGCAGGCACGCGTCCAGTCGATCTGCCCGGCCGCGTTCAGCTCGGCCAGGAGTATGCGGTGCAACTGATCGAAGACGCCGGCCTCGTGCCACCGGCCCAGCCTGCGCCAGCAGGTCTGACCGGAGCCGGAGCCCAGTTCCAGCGGCAGCTGCTGCCAGGTGATCCCGGTGTACAGCACGAACAGGATGCCTTGCAGGCACCGCCGGTCGTCCACCGGCCGCGGGCCCGGTGACCGCTCGGGCCACTTCGGCAGCAACGGCTCGATCACCGCCCACAACTCGTCGTCCACGATCCACGGCCTGTTGCTCACACCCTCACGAACGGCTCAATCCTCACACCGGACACGGCCACCAGCACCACATCACAAGATTGTGTTACGAGCTCTTAGGGCTGTGTGGATCAGGGCACGCGGGGCGTGGGGCACGAGGTGGACTGCTCCGTCGGCGGCGGGTGCTTCACGGTGGCGTTCCTGGATGCGCCACAGTTCGGCGTGTGAGGCGCCGCAGAAGTAGGCGTATGGGCCGGAGCCCGGGTCGACGCCGATGCCGGTCATGAAGGCTCCGACGCGGCCGGTGTAGCTGCCAGCGCTCTTGCCTTCGCAATCGACGAAACCCCCTTTGGGGCCACGGTGGACTGTCATGCCGAGCGTTGTCTCGTACAGATGGTCTAGGTCGGCGGTCTGGGCGCCGTAGCCTCGGGCCGAGGCCAGACCTAGCTGGGCTGCGGTCTTCTCCAGCGCGGACGCGCTGGCACGACGCAGTGCATAGAGGCGGGCGACGCGGATCCGGCCGTCGATGGCAGGGTCCAGCAGCAGCCACGCCTGTGCGGCTGCTTCCAGCGCGGCGCGGGTCATTGTGTCCAGGGCCAGGCTGGAGGTGGGGCTGGAGCCCAGCAACCGGTGTGCGGCATCGGCGTGTTCCACTGCGGCTGCGATAAGGAGTCCGGCGGCTGTGTAGGCGGAGCCCAGTGGTGCATCGCCCCAGGCGGTGCCGTCGGGCGGCGCAGTCCGGCGGTGGCCGCTGCCTCGCGGGCTGCCGGTGAGCGCCATAGGAGGTTCCATGGTCCGGTGGTGCGTCGGTGGGCCACCGTCAGCAGGTGTCCGACTGGTCCGTGCCAGCGCAGCACGTCGCCGATGGTGATGGGGGCGTCCGGTGCGGGCACAGTGTGGGCGGACCTTCCTGCGGAGTGGGGCGATCAGGGTGATCGCGATTGGTGCGGCTGGCGCGGCTGGGTGGATGCAGCCGGACCTGGAGAATTCTATGGGGCCTGGGCGGGGGCCAGTTGCTTTCCTGCGGCCCACGGGTAGGAGGCCCACCCCTGGTCCAGAACACGGTTGCGGCCGAAGCTGTGGCTGGTGAGGCATTCGTTGATCGCCCAGGTCGATCGTTCTGGGTCGGCGGCCCGCTCTAGGAGCAGGGCGCTGGGGGTGATGTCTGCCAGGGTGACCAGGCGTTCGATCTCCTGGGAGCTGGTTACTGCGGTGGGGATGTCGGGGGTCGGCAGGTCCAGGTGGGGCAGGTGCGCGTTGGGCACGGGAAGGGGTTCTAGCGTGACCACCAATGCCTGGCGTGGCCGGTCCGATGGGATGTCAGTGATGGCCGGGTGTCGCTGGTCGATGAGGGCGGAGGTCCGGTTGATCTGGCGGTAGGCGCGGGTGAGCTTGGCGTCGGTCTCGGCTACGCCGCGTTCCAGGCCCAGGCGGGAGCTCTCGGTGGGCATCATCGACTTCACCTCTACCAGTAGCACCAGGTCGTCGAAGACGACGAGCCAGTCCACGCTTTGCAGTTCGTTCTTGCCCTTGGTGTAGGTGATCTCTCCCAGGACGTGTGTGTGGGGTATCAGGCGGAGTTGGCGTCCGATGTACTCTTCGAACAAGTAGCCGGTCTCTTGGAGGAAGTCGGGGCCGAAGTGCTCCCGTCCGGTGTGGTAGATGCCTGGTGGGATGGCCTTGCGCCACACCAGCGACGGCGATGGGCACAGCAGTCCTGGGCCGCAGCCAGTTACTGCTGGGCGGCCGGCCAGCGGGTTGTAGGCGAAGCGCCGGTACAGGCCCGTGCTTGCTCCCGCCAGCCGCTGTTGGCTTGTCACGCTCCGCTGTTCGGCTTTCTTGAACGTCGCCGTGTCGATGGTGAAGTGACGTCCAGCCACCTGTTCCACGGTGTGCTGGCCGACTGTGGCGGCGAATCGCTGTCCGTCGGCACTGCCGAAGATGGCCTCCGGATCGAACCGTCCCGCGCAGGTTAGGGCAGCTGCCCACATCAGCTGTGCAGTGCCGACGTAGTCCGACAATGAGCAGCCGAAGATCTCTGCCTCCCAGCCCGGCTTGATGAAGCGCGGCCAGCGGTGTGTCGGGAAGAGGGTGTGCAGGTAGGGCGCCGCGGTGCGGGCAAGGCTGTGGAACTCCGGGGCCTGCCAGGCCATCTGCTCCCCGCTCATCCGCATCATGAAATCCCTCAGCCGCACTGCGGGGTCGTCGGCGCTGAACAAGGTCGGGTCCTTCAGGCTGGCGTACGCCGCCAGGATCTGGAACAGATCGTCTTCGCTGGCATTGCTGCGCTGGTGCTCGGTGCCGTAAGCCAGGCATACCCGGGCCGCATCGGCCAGGGCCCATGGGGTGTACTTCTTGTACGGGCTGTCCAGCCACGGCTGCGGCCGGTCCGGGCGGTTGTAGCGGGCGGCGGCCGCCGCGATTCAGCGGCAGCAGCGAACTCGGGCGGTGCCGGCGCACCCGCTGCCGCTACTCCTCCTCCGACACCAACCGGTCATACACATACGCAGTCATCCCGTCATGATCCTGGCCTAAAAGATTATTTCGACTCTTTTGGCCTGCTCCGGTGCCCTGAGCATGGTTGCGGCCGGACGCCGCGTGGCTCGTGACCCGGCGCTGCGCCGACTGGACGGGTCAGGTCAATTCGGTGGCAGGGGTGCCGTCGTCGGTCCAGTCGCCCGCGAACAGCGCGTCGATCAGGGCCGCCTGGCCGAGGGGAAGCCGTCCGGCGCGGTGGCTGGTGCGGGCTTTGGCGAGCCAGGGTCCGATCTTGATGTTCTCACCGTCGACGGTGACCTCTTCGCGAGCGGTAGGGGCGCGACGTTCGCGGGCGAGGAACAGCTCGAGGATCTGGACGGTCTGCTCGAAACTGCGGCGGGTGCGGGTGGGGGGCTTCAGTGGGCTAGTGGCCGGGTTGAGTCCGATGTCAGTGAGGAGTTGCTGCTGGCGGGGTGCCAGCGTGGTCCAGGATGTGAACTGGCGGTGGAGCCAGCTGCCGGCTTTCACCGGTCCGATGAGGGTGTCCAGGCGGAGGGCGGCGGGATCATGGCCGGCGGCCAGGTGGGCGCGCAGCAGGTGGAATTTACGGTGCCAGTCCGGGCCGTGTGGCAGCTTCCAGTCCGTGTCGATCGCTTCGAGGTCGGCAGTGCGCGCCGGGTCGAGGCGCCCGCGGTGGGCGAGAGAGCGTTGCTCGGCGAGCCAGGCGCCCAAAGGGGTGGTGGAGGGGGCCGCGAGGTGGCCGTGGTGCCGATGGTAGTCGGTGGCAGCAGCAAGGTGGGCGCGCCAGGCGGCGTCGTGTTTGTCCCAGATCATGCCGAGTGCGTCGAGTTCTGCGGTCCATGTGGGGTCGAGGCTGCCAGCGGTGCGGGCATCGCGCATGGTGGTGACGAAGCGGCCCAGGTCGTAGCCGAAGGGATCGAGGTAGTCGGCGGGGACGTCGAGGTGACCGTAGATGTCATGGAATGCCTGGGCTGCGGCCAGGCCTTCGCGGCGGGCTCGTGAGAGGGCGGCACGCGGGTTGAAGGAGATCAGGTCCATAGCGCGGGCGATGCGTTCGGGGTGGACGGTGAAGTCGAAGTGCCAGCGGTGCTGGATGAGTCGACTGGTCTCTTGCGGCAGGCGGTTGGTCTTGCTGGGCAGGCGTTCGAGGATGCGGTGGTCGTGGCTTGCAAGTGCGGTGGTGATGGCCCATACGGGTTCGTAGGCGGTGCCGAGGATGTCTTGCGGGTCGGCGCCGGGTGGCACGTAGACGGGAACGATCAGGCTTGCTGTCTTGCCGCTGACGTCCAGGCGCAGTGCGCGTCCCAACGCCTGGACGCAGCGGATGACGCTGCTGGTCGGATCGGCGAAGGCCACCGCGTCGACGCTGGGAATGTCGACGCCTTCGGCGATCACCTTGGCATTTGCCAAGATTGCGTACGGGCAGGCCGCGAAGCGGGTGAAAATGTCAGCGCGCTCCTCGGGTGTGTGGTCGCCGTGGACGAAGAACACCTGGGGATCCAGACCCGGGAACGCATCGGGGTCGGTGCGCCGCAACTGCCGCAGGGTGTGGCCGATCTCGCGGGTGAAGCGGACCGCGTCGTCCACCAGGTGGAAGAAGACCAGGATCCGGCGCGCGGAGTGCGCGGCCATGGCGCTCAGTACGGCCAGGTGCAGGGCGGTGGTGCGCAGCGCGTCCTCGGGGTCGGCAGGGGCGCTGGCCGATGAATCGTCTACGGTGCCGGGAGCGGGGAGGTTGAGGCGGGTACGCAGGTCGGGGTCGGTGATCGTGGGCACCACGATGCGGTAGTCCGCGGCCACTCCGTCCTCGATCGCCTGTGCCAGCGGGTATTCGAAGACTTTTCGGCCGTAGACGGCCTCGTTGTCCATGGAGTTCGCGCTGGCATCGCTGCTGGGCGTGTCGGCGCTGCGGCGGGGGCGGCGGGGGTCGGCGGAGCCGGCGAGGTCGGGCGCGGCGAAGCTGCGCGGAGTGGCCGTCATGTAAAGGCGGCGGGCTGCGCGGATGCGGGCCGCGTCGTTGATAGTGGCCCACTTCTTATCGGCCCGGCCGGCGATCCGGTGGGCCTCGTCCATGACGGCGAGATCGAAAGCGGGGACGTGGTGGGGGGTGTGCTGGGTGTCTTCGATCTTGCCCAGCGAGTCGTAGGTGCAGATCACCGTCAGACGGGGAAGCCGGTCTGGTCCCTCCCCCACGGCCGCCATCAGTTCCGCGAGGGCCTGCGGACTACTGGTCGACCCGATGCGGCGGGCGGCGAGGGCGCCGTGGGCGCTTGCGTCCATCGAGGACACGATCAGCATCTGCTCGGTGTGGCCGTCACGGCGCCAGGCGAGTGCGGTCTGTGTGGCCAGGTCGAGTGTGGGCACCGCCACCAGGACCAGGCGGGCATCAAGGGTGTCCGCGGTGCGGATGGCCACCAACGTCTTGCCCGTGCCGGTCGCCGATACCAGCAGCGCCCGCGTGTTAAGCCTTCGCAGGTGCCGCACCACCGCGTCCAAGGCTCTGGCCTGGTCCGGGCGCAGTACTGCCCTCCTGGGCAGATGGGCGGCGGGGACGTCGACCGGTGTGACCATGCCGCCCATCATCGCGCACCGGCGGGCCGCTCCTGGTTACATCCGTCTGGCGCGGACGGACTGCCTGTGCTCCAGGGCCGACCGGCGGGCCACACTCCAAGGTGATGGCTTTGGATAACTGCCGCCTACGCCATGCCAGTCGATGGTATGACATCTGGGGCAGTGGTCTGGTTTGACGTACAACCGGGAGATCGATGAGCGCATCGGAGCAGTCCGGCGGGCTTCCGGGCAAACCTGTGTTCACCAGGTTGCCGAAGCCTTCACAGACCCCGGTGACAGTGGCCTCCCCCATGATGGCTATGCCGCCCGTGCTGACACCGAAGCAGCAGTTGGTGCATCACTCGGCGGATGACTGGGAGGAGTTCATCTACGAGTGGGTTCTCGCACTCGAGGAGGCCGGGTACGTGGACGTGGTGGGCATGGGGGGATCCAACGACCGCGGGGTGGACATCGCCGCTTTCCTTACGCCGGACAAAACCGACGGTGACTGGCACGCCTACCAGTGCAAGCACTACGGCAGGGCTCTCGGAGGTGCCGCCGCCTTCCCCGAGATCCTCAAGATCCACTCTGCGGTGGCGGAGTCGCAGTACCGGACACTGCCAGAGCGCTACGTGTTCGTCGCGCCGAAGATAGGTGCTTCGCTCACGCAGGACCTGGCAAAGCCTTCAACGCTCAAGGCCAAGTTCTTCGACTGGACGGACAAGAATCAGGACAAGCTCACACTTGAGTATCCGGGGGGCATGCTGGAGCGTGCACTGGGCCTTGCACACGGAGAAGGGTTCTCCCGCTTCGAGGCGGGGAACCTGGACAAGATCCTCACACAGCACGCTGCAACTCCCCATCACGTCAGAAGATTCGGCACGCCCCTACCGGACCGGCCAGCCCGCCTGTCCGCACCGCCGGAGCACACTCCGGACGAAGCCCGGTACGTCCAGCAACTGCTGGACGTCTACGGCGAGAAGTGGGGATGCTCGACCACCTCCCCGCACGAGGCACGGGCGCACGCCAAGGCCGGTCCCAACCTGCAGCGGCAGCGCGAGGCGTTCTATTGCGCAGAGCAACTGCGCCTGTTCGCCCGCGACCACATCCCGCCGGGGACATTCGAAAGCCTCCAGGACGACGTGTTCAGCGGCGTCGCCGAAGTGGAGGAGCAGGACTTCGCAACCGGCTATGACCGGCTCAAGGCCGTTTTGGAGGCAGCACGGAACATGCAGTTGGGCGCCAACATCCTGCTGAGGGTGGAGCGCCCGGACGACCGCAAGGGGATCTGCCACCAGTTGGCCAACGACGACCGTCTGATCTGGGTGCAGGGAGGGGAGCAGTGAATCCGCTCAACAGCCCACTTGAGGTCGGCATGCGCACGCTGGTGCTGTTGTCCGCGTCCTTCCCGAGGCCGCTGGATGTGGCGCAACTAGTTTACCTGGACCACGCGATGCTCCACAGCGGAGAGCTGCACGGCCCGCCCAGCTTGCATCCGAGGGTTCCGGCCGGCCCTGGCGAGCTGGCGATGAAACGGCACTTGATCGAGCAGGGCCTGATCGTCCTGATGCGGGCGGGCCTGGCAGACGTCGAAGCCGGCGAGGACGGCCTGGTTTACCGTGCGAGCGAGGAGGGGCCGGGCTTCGTGGACATCCTGGCGGCGCCCTACACCGATCAGCTCAAGCACCGTGCCGCTTGGGTGATCGCCACCCAGTCCTCACCCGGGCTGGACGTCCGCGCCGCGACCCGTGACATCACCGACCGGTGGGCCCGCGACTTCGCTTCCCACCAGCCCTTCCCCGGAGAGTGACCGTGCCCGGTCTGCGCCTTGTGCACCTGACGTTCGCCGGCGACGGCAAGGAAACGGCCCAGGTCGTCTTCGATCCGCGGCTGACCGTGATCTACGGCGCCTCCGACACCGGCAAGTCCTTCGTCACCGAGGCGATCGACTACATGCTCGGCGCCCGCAAGCTCAACCTGATCCCCGAAGCCGACGGCTACACACAGATCCTGCTGGGTATTGAGCTGCCCGACGGGCAGGTCATCACCTTGATGCGCGGCCCCAACAGCGCCCGGGTCAACGTGTTCAACCAGGACCTGCGCGGCCTGATCTACCGTGCGGCCGACCTGGAGCTGACCGCGCAGCACCACGGCAGGACGTCCAAGAACCTCTCCCGCTACCTGCTGGAGCGCATCGGGCTGGACGGCGCGCTGATCGCCACCAACGACACCGGCGGGACCAAGGCGGTGGCGTTCCGGGACCTACTGCATCTGTGCCTGGTCAGCGAGACCCGGATGGTGGCCAAGACCCCGCCCGTACTGTTGTCCACCGGCGCCAGCGGGCAGACAGCCCGCAAGTCGGTCCTGAATCTGCTGCTGACCGGCCAGGGCGAGCAGGCCTCCGCAGTGCAGCCCAACACGGGGCAACGACGGGTCCACAAGGGCAAGATCAGCCTGCTCGACGAGCTGGTCCTGGACCTCCAGCGGCAGCTGGACCCGCAGGGCGGCAACGAATCGGAGCTGGCCGAACAGCTACGGCGCATCCTGACCCACCAGGACGGCGCCGCGGTCTCCCTGCGCGGGGTCGCAGACCGCCACGCGCAGGCGATCGGGCGGCGGGCGGCGCTGTCGGTGGCACTGGGCCAGCACGACCAGCGCCTGACGGAAGTCGACGACCTGATGGGCCGCTTCGGGCTCCTAGGCAGCCAGTACGAATCCGATCTCGCACGCCTGGTGATGGTCGAGGAAGCCGGCAGCCTGCTGGGCTACTTCCGCATTGGAACATGCGTCTTCTGCGGCGCGGAGCCCGAGCACCAGAGCGCCGGCCACGACGCCCAGGAGACCACCGCCCTGCACACCGCCGTGCTCGCCGAGGACACCAAGACCCGACAGCTGCTGTCCGATCTGCACCTGACCATCGACGGCCTGCGCGAGCAGCGCGAAGAGATCGCCGGCCAGCGCGCCCGGAACCTGGAGGACTCCGCGGCGACCGACCGCGAGATCGCCGGGGTCGAAGAGGAACTGCAGCCACTCGAGAACCAGGCAGCCGAGCTGATGTCGGCCCGGTCCCGCGTCGAGGAACAGCTCGGCCTCCACCGCCGGATCCAGGAACTCGAGGACGTCCGTGCAGGGCTGGTTGCCGACGGGGCGGTTCCCGGAGGCCCTCCCAGCCGAGGCATCCCCGCCGGCACCCTCGCCGAATTCGACCGTGCCATCGCCCGCACCCTGGAGCAGTGGCAGGTCCGCGTCCATGACATGGCTTACGACCAGTACAGCGGCGAGCTGTATGTCGGTGACCACGCCCGCGCCGGCCATGGCAAGGGCATGCGAGCGGTCCTGCACTCCGCATTCGCCGTGTCTCTGGCCGATCACTGCCTGCGCAAGGAGCACCACCACCCCGGATTCGTCGTCCTGGACTCCCCGCTGGTCACCTATCGGCAGCCCGGGGTGCGCCGCACCGACGATCCCGACCTGCCCGACAGCGTCATCGACTACTTCTACCGCGACCTGCTCCAGCGTTTTGCCGGCCAGGCCGTCGTCGTGGAGAACACCGACCCGCCCGCGGACGTCGCCGCGCACGCGCAGGTGTACATGTTCAGCCGAGACCCCCAGGAACACCGCTTCGGGTTCTTCCCCGTCCGTCCCGACGAGCCCTCGGCAGACCCCGCAGACGGCTGACGGACGGGAACTGCCGTCTTGCGGCAGCCGGATGCGGGACCGCCGGACGGCATGTGCTCCGGGCGCGGGCGGTCTCCGTTCCGGCCGGTCTTGTGGCCCACCGCGACGGGGCACGCGTGAGCGCAGCGCCTGGTGCCACACGGGGGCCGCCCGGATTTCCTGGTCAGCTCAGCAGTGCCGCGGCGCGGCTGCGCAGCATCCGGAGTGGCTCGCGGGCGCCGAGCAGCGCGAAGAAGTCGCCGATGCCCCAGACGGACAGTGAGCCGGTCCGTGCGTGGTACCAGCCGACGCGGTCGAGGCGGTGGGTGTCGGGATAGTCCAGCAAGGCGTAGCCGGCGAGCTGGTAGATGTCCTGGGCGGGCAGCTTGCCGGGGTCCTTGGTGGCCTTGATGTCGACGAGGAGGCGCCCTGCGATCCAGTCGGCGTCGGCTCCGCCGACGTCACGGCTTCCGGCGAATGTCGGCGCGAGGGTCACGTCGTGAGGGGCGGTGGTCTCCCGGATGCCGGCCAGGCCCTCGTTGGCGCGGCCGGTCACGGCGGTGATGTCGGCCGCGGCGTATGCGGGCACCGTGTCCAGGAGCTCGTCCAGGGTGAAGGCGGGGTGTGCGCCCCCCAGCGGAGTGGTGGGCCAGACGCGTCCGGTGCGGAAGACCTCCTCGAACCAGGCCGCCGCATAGCAGAGCCGGGCCAGGCGGTCCTCGACCGCGGACGAACGGCTGACGGGGCGGCTCCGGTCGTCGAGGCCGTGGGTGACGGCCAGTTTCTCTAAGTCGTCCAGCAGCGCGCTGCCGACGTGATGCAGAACAGGTGCGTAGGCGCCGGCGATACGGATGCCTTGGCCGATCGAGCGGTCGCGCGCCACGGTGGCGCGCAGGGCGAGTCGCAGGCGGTGGTCGATGGCAGCACCGAGCGTGTGCCATGCGGGCCTGACGGCGTCACCTGCTACGGGAAGGAGCGCAGGGGCGCTACTTCGGTGGGTGGCGCGATAGGCCGCCCTGACAGCCGCGGCGTCGGGCAATTGCCCGGTCAGGAAGCGGCGTAAGGGGGAGTTCTTGTCGTCGATCATGGAGGTGAGGCTCACGGAAGGCTCCTGGGGTGGCGGGCAGGACACGGCGCGTGGCGTCAGAGACGGGGGGCACACCGCGTGCGGGAGGTCGGGGCGTGTTTCAGGCCCGTGGCGTGGGCGGAGGATGCGGTGTGCCCGCTGCGATGTCGGCGAGCAGGATCGGCAGGAGATCCTCTTCGTAGGCGTGTGCGCGGCGCGCGTTCATGGCCGCTGCCAGGTGTGGGTCCCAGGGGGTGTCGGCTTCTTCCAGGTGCAGGTCGAGGGTGCCCTTGGTGGCGACGGCGAGGTAGTCGGCGGCGCTCATCCGCCACGGGACCGCTGCGGGCGCGGCGGCGAGCAGGGCGCGCACGTGTGCCAGTCCGGCTGGGTCGAAGTCGGCTCGGACCGCGACGTTCCAACCGGCTTCGGATAGTGCGCCGATGGCCGCGCACTCCACGTGTGAGGGGGTGCCGGCCGTGCACACCACCCGGGGTATCGTGGCGGTGTCACCGGCAAGAGCTTGCGTGCTGGCCGCGGCGAGGACCGACGGGTTCTCGGTGACGAACGCCCAGGCGCCCGGGATTGCAGGGGGCGCCCATGCGATGCCGGTCAGTTCTCTCGGCGGCACGGTGAACGTGGCGCCGGGCGGCACGTGCCAGCCGCGGGGAGTCACTCCGGTGATGATGAGCCCGCCGAGCAGATCGTCGCAGTCCACTCCGAGGTGCGCCCAGCCCGCGCGTGGGGCGGTGGCGGAATTGCCGGTCAGAGCAAGCACCAGGGCGGGCAGCGTTCCCGTGTCGAGCGCGTGTGGGTCGCCGGGGACCAGGACGCGGCGGTCGATGCGGTCTCCGGGCTCCGGCAACCGCCCGGCCACCTGCAGTGCCGTGCGCAGCAGCGCCGCAGGGTCTGGCGCGTTGAGGATGCGGGTAACCCAGCCGGTGCTGCGCAGCCGGGCGAAGACGCTCTCCAGGTCCACAAGCGCGCGTGCATGGCCCGGAAGGTCGGCGGCGCCGGCTTCGAGTTGCGCACGGAGCTGCTGGACGGAGCGCTCGTATGCGGCGCGGGCTCGGGCTTTGGCTGCCAGGCGCCGGCCGCTGGCGTGGGCGGCGACTGCACCCGGGGTCAGGGCCGGGCCCCGGACGGCGAGCACGGCGGTCAGTTCGCCCAGGTCGATACGGCGACGCTGACCGGGAACAAGCGGTCGTCCGTTGATCAGGCCGGCTGCTGCGGCGCGCTGGGCAGGTGGGGCGGGAATCGTCACGGTGACTGCGGGTCCCTCGGTGAGAAGTGGGTCGCCACGCCGGTCGGCGACTGCCGCGAGTTCGCTCCACAGCCAGGTGAGGTCCGGGTTCAGCAGAGGGCCGAGGTCGGCGCCTGCGCAGGCGCCAGCGCACAGCGGGCAGGTCATGCCGGCCCCTCATCGTCCAAGGCCGGGTCGGCCTCGTCGCCGGGCAGGGGTTGCAGTCCTCGGACCAGCATGGGGAAGGCGACGACGGTCCCGTCCTCGCCCGCTTCGAGGTCGTGTGCGTCGATGCCGTCCCATGCTCCCGGTGCGCCGTCCCACAGGTAGGAGGTGCACAGCAGGTCGACGTCGAGTTCTGCCAGGTAGCGGGCCAGGCCCTCGCGGCCGCGTTCGTCGACTTCGGCCGGGACTTCGTCGAGGGGGACCAGGCGCAGGCCGGTCGGGGTGAGGCGGTCGTAGTTGGCGGCGATCGCGGCGAGCATCGGTGCCAGGACGACAAGGCGCCGCTCGCCGCCGGACAGGCCGGTACGGGAACCCCAGCGGCGGGTGGTGGGCTCGCCGTCGGGTCCGGGACGTTCGACAAGGTAGTGGACATCGACCCAGTCGCGGATGTCGACGGCCGCGGTGAGGCGTTCGGTCATGGTGTTGCCGTCCGCGGCTGCCAGCAGGGCCTGCAGGGCCTCTCCGACCTGGGTCTTCTGTTCTTCGGTGCGCAGGGCGTCGCCCACCTTGCAGGACAGTTCGTACACGGTGCGTGTGGCGGGGTCGAGGTCGTCGCGCAGTTCGATGTGGACCTGGATTCCGACGCCGGAAGAGGCTTGTGCTGCGCGCATTTTCGTGTTGACCGATTTCTTCCATTCCGTCAGGGTGGCCCAGGCGGTGCCGATAGCGGAGGGCAGGCGGCCGACGACGAAGTCGCGCAGGGCGGCTTCTTCTGCGGCGTCGAGCGCGTTCTTGGCTCTGGTGGCAAGGGCCTGTGCGCGGGCGGCGGCATCGGGCGGGTTGTACTGGGTCTCGGTGTGGGTGAGAACGAACGTCTCGAGTTCGTCGAGGCCGGCCGGCGGGTCGCTGCGGGCGATGGTCCAGGTCTGGGCGAGTTCGGCGCGGACGTCGTCGTAGTGCTCGCCCAGGATCTTCTTGGACGCGGTGGGACGGCGGGCGAGGAGTTCGGCGGCGCGGTCGAGGAGTTCGGGGCCGGTGCCGAGGCCGTCTGTGGTGAGGGCACCGCGGGCGGACAGGAAGGCGTCCACATCCAGTGCCCGCCTGATAGGTGCCCAGGCCAGGAGCCGCGCCAGGTAGGTGTGTGTGGATTCCTGCCGGGGACGTGCCGCGTCGAGGCCCTTGCGGGCGGTCCCCAGTTCGCTCTCCCGGGTGCTGAGCAGCTTTTCGGCGTCAATGGCTTTCCGGCGGGCTGTTTCGAGTTGCGAGGAGAGCTCTTCGGCCCGGGCCTTGGCGGCTTCGAACCGCCGGGCGGCGTCGTCGACGTCGCCGGCGAACTCGGCCTCGGCCAGTTCCGCCCCGGTCTCCAGTGCGGTGTCGTGTGCGCGCTGCGCGGCGTGCTCAAGTTCCGCCAGCCGGGCGGTCAGTGCGCTCTCGTCCGGAAGCGAACGCAGCACGCGGTCCAGTGTGATCAAAAGCCGGCCGGTGAGCTGCTTGGCGCACGACTCCAGTTTCTCGGCGCGTGTCCGGCTCGATTCGATCAGTTCGGTCAGCTCGTCGAGGGTGGTGGGCAGGCCGAGGTCCCGGGCACGCGCGATCCAGTCGGCGTGCAGGCGAGTGTGCTCTGCCGCGGCGGCGTCTGCTTGGCCGCGAAGGATCCGTGCGGCGTCTTCGAGCCGGTGCGCTGCCTTCGCGGTTCGGGCGCGCTCGGCCTCCGCATCGACCAGGGCGTCCCGCGGGGGGAAGGACCGTGCTGCGCTGCGGACGGCGTCGCGGCTCCGGCGGCGGTCCGCGGCCTCGGTGCGCTCGCCGGCGGCCTGCTCTTGGAGTGTCGCCGCGGCCTCGTCGAGCTCATCGGCCATGGTCCGAGCCCGGGCCAGGCGGGTGCGGGCTCCGATGTGCGAGGCGGCAGGCGGGACGGCCCCGGTTGGGGTGAGGGCGGCTGCAGGATTGGCGGTGAGGGGGCCAGCTGCGAAGGTGCCGTCGCGGCCAATGACCAGAGCGGCATCGTGGCGAGGGCTGGTCGCGGTGTCGCTCAGCGCGATACGGGCTAGGACGGTGCGGGCGAGGTCGGCCCGGGGGTGGTCGGGGTCGACGTCCAGCACCGCGGTCAGGTTGTGCTCGGCGGGGCTGCCAGCAGGGCTGATGTGCCAAGCGCTGGTGGTGGCGCCGCCGGTGTGCAGATGGGCGCTCAGGACACCGGCACAGGCGAGCGCGAACTCCAGCAGCGTCCGCTGGTTCTCCGTCATGCCAGAACGCCATTCCAGCAGCGATCCGAGCGCAGCGTCGTCATCACCCGGCCCGGCCCACTGGGGGCGCGGCAGCGGCAAGAGTTGCCCCTCGCGCAGACGGCGGGCCTGGGCACGGTGCTCGGCGGCGGCGGCGTCAAGTTGTGCCGCAGTGACCTGGTGGTTGCGGGCGGCGTTCTCATGGTGGGCGGCGAGTGCTTCGCCGACCTGCAGGGCCTGGAGTGCCCATGCGCTGAGCCGGTTGCGCACGGCGGCCGGTTCGGCGCCAGCGAGGGCGTCGATTTCGGCGGCTTCCCATACCGAGTACTCGTCCAACGACAAGAGGTCCGGGTCGTGCAGGCCCCGCAGGTCAGGGTGCTGCGGCGCCCACCGGGCGACAGCGCGGAGCGCGTCGCGGGCGGCTTCGCGGGCGTTGCTGCCGGCGCGGGCCGCCGCCTGGGTGGCCTCGTCATGGTCGCTCTCGGCACGGGAAGCTCGGTCTTCTGCTGTCTTGGCGGTCCGAGCGGCTTCGGCGACCGCGGTGTGGTCTTTCTGGATGAGGGTGGCTCTACCGGCGGTACCTCGGTGGGTTTGCGCCGAGGCGATCCAGGCCGCCGCGAGGTCGAGCAGGCCGGTCCGGTCGTGGGTGAGTGTCAGGCCGGGCCCCGGGTCGACGGTGCGGTCGGCGACGTGGCGTGTGCTGCGGGCCCGCGGGCGGTGAGCGAGCAGGGTCTCCAGCACGGCCTGCGGGGCGCCCGCGGACACGGCGTCCTCAGCAAGCTCGGCGGCGTCGCCGACGACGTCACCCAACGCTCCCTCGGCGGCGACGGTGCTGTCGCGGGCATGCGCGGCAGCGGCCTCGAGCGTACTGAAGGCGCTGGCCGCGGAGTTCTGCTCGGCTATCAGACGTTTCCGCAGATCAATGACAGGACCGTGCGCCTTGTAGGCGTCACTGATCTCGATGGCATGCGCCTCAGCCATCGCGGCGCGGTGGTCGCCAGCCAGCCGCCTGACCTCAGCGTCCGCATCCTTGGCGCCGCTGTTGGCCTGGGACAGGTGGTTCTCGGCGTTCCTGACCTGCTGGCGACCGGTGTTGACGTCGGCAGCGGCGTCGCTTGCGGCACTGTGTGCGGTACGGGTGACGTCGACGACATGCCCGGTCCACACCCGGGAGAACTCGCTCAGCACGTCCGCGGCATGCTCGTCGCGTTCGAAAGCATCCCGGGTGGTTTTGGACTCGGCCAGGGCATCCGCGGTGGCGGTCAGAACATCGCCGGCGACTCCCGGGAGGGACTGCCGCAGCGCCGCGGCGGCCGCGGCCGGTGACACGTCGCCCAGCAGGGACGGGTTGCGGACCTCCCGCAGTCGCGAGGCGAGTTCACGCACCTCCTCGGCGGTGGTGGACCAGAGCCGGGCGGCCAGGTGTTCGACGTAGGCGTCTGGGCCCTCGAAGACCTGCCCGCCGTCTTCCTGGATGCGGGCACAGAAGTCGTCGTGCTCCCACGCCCCGCCGCCGGGCGCGCGCAGCGCCACCTCGTACAGCGGCCGTCCGGGCACGGTGAAGGGGACGACCGTGACGGATGGCGAGGCGCTGGGTGAGTACTGGAGGCGGACCCCGAAACTCACCACCGATCCGGCCGGCGCCGTCTGCGCCGGCGATGCCGCTGTCGGCTCTGCGTCAGGCGCGGCAAAACTCAGCCACAGGTATCCGTAGCGGCGACGGCTCTTGGCGGGGGCGCCTTCACTCATGAGGAGTTTCAGCGTGGTGGGGCGTGCCTTGCCGGCGGCGAGTTTGGCAGCGTTCAGGTCCAGCAGGTAGGGCCATAGCGCCTCCAGGGCGGTGGTCTTGCCCGTACCGTTGGGTCCCCGCAGCAGCAGCCGGCCCGAAGCTGCGGGCAGGTCCAGGTCTCCGTAGCGCCACACGTTCGACAGTCCGGCGCCGATCAGGCGCCAGCGGCCGCCGAACCGGCCGGCGTTGCCGGACGGCGCGGGCGGAGACTGCATGGTGAAGTCCAGGTCGAGGATGTCGCTCACCGCAGTTCCTTGTCTTCTTGCTGATCGGCCGCGAAGGTGCTGAACAAGTCCGGGTACTGGCGAGCCGGTGTGTCGGATCTGCCCGCGCCTGGGGGGCGCTTGGCCGTCGGGGTGGTTGCGGGAGGGCGGGTGCGGGAGCGGGTGGTTTGGGGAGCGGCGCTGCCTTCTTCCGCCCAGCGGCCGGTGGCGGGAGCGAACCACCACTGCGGACCGGCCGCGTCGTCGATGGGATGGTCGGCGTGGTCGAGGTGGACCAGGTTGGTGCCGGTCAACAGGTCCACGACCCGCTCCGCCAGCAGAGCCGGGTCAGATGCGTACTCGGCGCCCCAACCGCCTTTGCCCGAGGCTTTGCTGTCGGCGAACTGCGCCAGTGCAGCGACCACGTCGTGATGCGTCATGCCGCGCCACCCCGGTCCGGGGCCGTCACCGGCGGTGCCGTGAACGGCGGCGTGGTCGATCAGGAGCAGCGCGGCGTGCGCGACCGTGCCGGGTGTGGGAAAGGGCATCGGGCCGAGTTCACGGTGGTGGCGGAAGGACTCGTCCGGCACGACGAAGGCCGCGCCTTCGCTGCGGCGCTCCAGGCTCAGCCCGAAGGCGGCCGCCAAGGGGGCGCCGTCGTCGCCCCGGACGCGCTGGCTCAGCCACTGCGCTTCGGCGTCGTCCAGCAGCGCAGTGTGCACGCAGGTGTCGTCCACCAGCGCACGGCGCATCCGGCGGGCCGCGTCCGGCTCCCGCTGCACCTGCTCAAGCCACCCGTGCGGGTCGGTCGCGGGATCGACGGTGCCGGGGTTGGCGACCACATGGGCCAGCCGGGTGTGGTGGATGGCAAGCAGGACCGGCGCCTGCTCATCGTGAAGGTAGCCCTCCAGATTGCCGTCAAGACGCTCCACCACGCCGCGTTCGTCGAGCATGCGCAGCGCGGCCACGATCGCACGCCGCTCGCCCAGATCGCCCCGCTGCGGCAGGGCAGCCTCGGCTGCCGCGGAGCGGGCGGCGGTGACCATCTGCCCGAGCCCGGTCCTCGGCGGCATCGACTCGGCTGCCGCGACCAGCAGGAAGAACCAGGAGCAGGCAGCCGGGCTCGGTCCCTGCCGCGCCCACACCGTCGGGCGCGGTGGAGCGCTCTTGCGCAGCCGCACCAGGTTCCGTTCGATGACCAGGACCCACCCCAGCCGGGCGACGGCGGAGCGCAGCGCACTCTCGTTGCGGCGCACCGCGGCGATCAGTTCGTCGTCGCGGCCGCCGACCAGCCAGGGTGTGGCCGCCAGACGGCGCAGCAGCGATGCTGCTTCGGCGTCGGCCTCGGGCCTCCAGGCCCTGCGGCGCCGTGAGGCGTCCGCCGAGCCCGTCGCGGGGTCGGTGGCAGGTTCGGCGGATTCCCGATGGATCTCCTGGCTCATGCTGCGCCTTCCTGCGACGGAGCGGTGCCGAGTGTCTGACGGCTGCTCAGGTGGCCCGGGCCGCGCTGCGGGGCGATCCGTAGCGTGGCGCGCACTGTCAGGTCGTCGGTCATGGTGGCACCGGCAAGCGCTTCCATGGCGGCCCGGGAGGGACGGCGGCCGGGCTGATGGAACAGGGGGATACGGCCAGGCAGCAGAACGCGCCAGGTGGGGGCCTCCACTGTGCCGGTGGCGGTGCCGGTGTGGACCAGGGTGCAGGCCAGTCCCCCGCTGGTTCCCGTGCGGGCCGGACCTGTTGCGCCTGCGCGAGCGGCAGTCATGAGGGCGGCGAGCGCCACCCGGGCTGCGGCTTCGTCCAGCTGCTGGCCGGGTACCGCAGCCAGCACCGTGGTCACTGCTGCCGAGTGTTCGACCTGGCGTCGCGCCCGGTCGGCGGCGACCTGGGCCCTGACCGCCGTGTCATCGCGCGGCGCGCTGCCCCGCCCGCGCGGGCCGGAGCGGCCGGTGGTGCGCAGCAGCGTCGGCACCGGCACCTGGGGGCCACCGCGCCAGGAAGGGTTGCGGCCGGCTTCGCCCTCGTCGGCCTGGCCGTAGAGCTTGCGCCAGGCATGGTCGCCCACCGCAGCCTGGAAGATCTGCACCCCCACCTCAGGAGTCAGCACCGCCCGGGCCAGAGACAAAGCACGAGTACGGCTGGAGGCCGTACCCGCGGACGAGTGCAGCCGGCGCAGGTTGGCATGCATGCTCGGCAACGTCCGCACCAGGCGCAACGAGAACCGTGCCGCCCGACCGGTGCGGACGTCGAACCAGGCCCGCAGTCCTTCCCAGTCCTCCACGCGGCCGCCGCGGGAGGCGGTGAGCGCGCCGGCGGCGATGAGGTCACGGGCCTGGGAGGCATCGACCGACGCCTGGGCCAGCGGGCCGAACCACGGCACGAGAGCAGTCAGAGCCGCTGCGGCGCGGGCGGAACCGGAGTCGAGTTCGGCCGCGACACGGGTGGCGTAGTCGACCAGCAAACCCTTGAGGTCCCCGGTGCGTTCCTCGTCCAGGTCGAACCGGTCGGCCAGCGCCATCAGCGCATCCTCAGCACCGACCAGGGCAGCATCCAGGTCGTCATGGCTGGTGAACACCGCGCCCACCGCATCCACGCACGCACGGTCCAGGCCGCCGACGACAGGCTCGCTCTCCCCCAGCGCGGCGGCGAGGGACTCCAGGTGAATGACGATGCGGTTCAGCGACACGATCGGGATCTCCCGCACCGTCGCCGTCCCGGCCAGAACCTGCCGGTAGAAGCGCTGGACGTGCCGGCCCGCGGGGCTGGCGGTGTAGCGCCAGTTCCGCGCCAGGATCTCCACATACCGGCGCGCCCGGCTGTTGTCCGACCGGACCGAGACCGCGCCCAGATCGTGGAGAGCGTTCAAGCGAGCCTCCACCGTCCGCGCATCCACACGAGGCCCTGCAGCCGGCAGTGCTGCCGTCACCTCAGCTGCCGTCAGGTCGGTCACCGATCCTTCCAGCACATCCATGATCGCGATGTACTCGTCGGACTCAGGACGCACCAGATATCCCACAACCCGCCGCGCATCAGACACAACCTCAGCCCCGGCGAAATCCTGCTCTTCTTGCGTCACCACTCCCCCTCCATGCCGCCACGGGCCGCATTCCCGGCCTGCATTTGGAAGTTAGACGGCACCACCGACAACCGCCCCCGGAAACAGCAAAATCCAGGCTCGCTCCTCCCCCGGTAGCGACCTGAAATCGTCAGCAGCGACCACCAACCAGCAACCGCTACCGACCCCACGCCAACCCTCTCGCAGCCAAGAACACAACCCTCATCCAAGGCTCTGGCCTGCCCTTTCTGACACGTGGAAAAGGCTGTGGTGTTCGAGGCCGCAATGGCCGGTGAGGCCGCCAGCACCGCATCTCAGACCGCTCATCAAGTGAAATCCGGCCAGACTCATACGACAAGCACCCACAGCCACAAATTCGGCAAAGAGTTCTAATTTCAAGGGGGCTACTTCAGGGCCGCGGCGGCTGCACCTACGTCCATTCCGGCTCCCCGGACGGCTGCGGCTCGCCAGAGCTGAGAACTGAGCCTGGTGAGAGTCCCTGCCTCTCAGCAACAACCAATGGTGCCGCCAGCCCGGCGGTCGAACTGCGCCGCTGGTCTCCCACTCCCCTTCAGTGAGGGGCTGGCTGATCTGGATGTGCGCCGCGGCGGGCACCGCCGGGCCGGGGTTCCTCGTCGTGCGGCAGCAGATCGCATCTCGCATCTTGGTTGCCGGATCGGCTCTTGACGGTCGTTCAGTCGTCGTCGGTGAGGAATCCGTGCATCGGCATCGGCGGTATCCCTTCGGGTGCGTTCCCTTGCGCCCGGTACGTATCAGGGTCAGCAGGGGACGGCTTGGGTCGTAGCGCCGCTAGGTCTCGCACGATCGCGAGGTAGTAGATGGCGACTGGCTCTGGCGGTGCGTGCGCGGCAAGTTGGTGGAGATCGTCAATCGTGACCGAGTCGGCCCGGGCGCTGCTGTGGTGAGAGAGTTCGGCCTCTACGTGGGCGGGGTCGCAGGGTTGGCCTCGGCCGCGTACTGCAGCCGCGGCTTGGAAGATGGCGCGGTGTCGGTCGTTGGTGAAGGCCATGGCCGTTGCCGTGACGAGGGCGTGGTCCCCGATGGACGGGTAGCGCAAGACAGCGCCCAGGAGCCGTCGTTCGGCAGCGGGGTCGTTCAGGTGGGGGTCGGGCTCGGGGTGCCCGATCAGTGTGGTGGTCACGAGAAGGCAGTTGCTCCGGTGCTGGCGATGTCGTGCGTCTGGGGCACCATGGTGGCACCGAGAGGATCAGTGCGCCTCCCCGGTGGTGGATGGACTGCTGCGGACTTACCGTCAGGCAAAACGCGCCTGTCTCGGGGTAACTCGGGCTAGCCGGCTCTCGGTGGGTCCCCGGCATTGTCTGCTATCGGCGGGTGGGTGTTCGCTGCTTCGGCGGTCTCGCCTCCGTTCTGCGAGTTGCTAGTCGGTGAGTTGGGGTGCGTCGGGGTGCTCGTTGATCCATTGGAGGCCGTCGGGGTCGAGGTGGTGGCGGGCTCGTGTGACGGCGACGTAGGCCAGGCGTGCTTCCTCGGGCGGGACGGGGCCGGGGATGGGGCGGCCGTGGGCGTCGTTTTCGTCGGTGTCCTTGGGGGGCGGGAAGTCGGCGGCGATACGGACGGCAGGCCATTCGCGGCCCTTGGCCTTGTGGACGGTGGAGACGGTCACGTGCGCGTGGGGTTCGGGGACGAGGCGGTCGACGGCGTGGAGGATGGCGTCGGGGCCGTGGTCCTCGATGAGGTTGACGAAGGGCTGGAGGTCGGCGCCGGCGGGGTCGAGTTCGGCGTAGTCGCGCAGTGCGTTCCAGGTGGTGAACAGGACGAGTTCGGGGTGGTGGGTGGGGCGGTTGTCCAGGAGGTTCTGGGCGGCTTGGGCGAGGGCGCGAAGTGCGTTGCCGCCGCCGACGAGGGCTGTAGGGTGCCCCATGGCCTGGTGGGTGAGGATTTCAGTGACGGCGCCGATGTTGGTGCGGCACAAGATGGCATCCGGAGCGCCGGAGGCGGGGCCGAGGGTGGTGGTGAGGGCGGGGCTTCCGGTCAGGCGGATGGGGGCGTCGGTCAGGGCTAGCCAGCGGTTGGCTTCGTCGGCGAGGCGGGGCCCAAAGCGGAAGGACTGGCTGAGGGTGAGGTGGGTGCCGTCGGAGCCCGTCATGATGTCGCGGGCGCCGCGCCAGCCGTAGATGGCCTGTGCGGAGTCGCCGACGATGACGATCTGGGCGTGGTCACGCTGGGCGGCGACGAGGTGTTCCAGGACGGGGTTGGTGTCCTGGGCTTCGTCCAGGAGCAGGAAGTCGGTGGGAAGTACAGGGTCGGTCAGGGCCCACATCTTCAGGTAGTGGTCGTGGTCGAAGCGCACGGCTCCCGATGCGGGGTTTTGCAGGTCGTCCCAGGCTTTGCCCGCGTACGGCAGGAGGAGGTCGGCGAGTTCAGCGTGGGCCTTGTCGTCCTCCAGGCCGCGCAGGCGGGGGACGTGGTTGTGGGTGAGTTCGCGGTCGGCGGAGTGGCAGAAGGCGGTGACGGTACGCAGGGCGGTGTTGGACAGGGTGGTGGGTTGCAGGTCGTGGCCGGCGATGCGGGCGGGGCGGGTCAGGCCGAGGTCCTGGCCGGTCTGCCAGCCGGGGCGGCGGGGGCTGTTCAGGCGGGTGCGGTAGCGGTGGCCGACGGTGGCGTAGGCCAGTGAGTGGGCGGTCTTGCACTGCACGCTGGTGGGGAAGCGGGTGGCGGCTTCGGTGGCGATGGCGCGGTTGAAGGCGAGGTAGCGGCCGCGGCGGGGGCCAGCCTGTTCTGCCATGAGCGCGAGGGTGGAGGTCTTGCCGGTACCGGCGCCGGCCTGCACGACCAAGTGCTCGCCTTCGCGGAAGGCGTCGACGGCGGCGGCCTGCTCGTCAGTGGGGGTAAGGGCAGGGGGCATGGGGCACTCCGGTCGGTCACGCACGGAAAGGCGCCTGTGCTCTCAGAGCCCAGGCAGGAATCGGGAGTGAAGCTGCCAGCCGACACGCCGCGGGCGAAGGCGCGCGCCGTCGGGGTCCCACGGGAGGGTGATCCAAACCAAACGCCTGCCCGAAACTGGCAGATGTGGCCGATTACGGGGTCCGGTTCGGGTGACAGTGGCCGGGAACGCTGTCAGCCGCTTACGCCTGGGGGTTCGTGGTCGTCGCACAGGGCGCCGAGGAGTTCGCCGAGCGGGGTCTGCAGGGCGTGGGCGAGGGCGTGCCAGGTGGCGAGGGTGCCGATGGTGCGGCCCTGTTCGATCTCGATGAGGGTGCGCCGGGACAGGCCGCTGGCCTCAGCAAGCCGGTCGTAGCTCCATCCGCGCTCGGCCCGCAGGCGGGAGAGGGCGTGCCGCAGGGCCTCGAGGTCGGGCTCCGGCGGGAAGATCGTCACCTGCCCATCCGACGGTGCAGACCCCTGCCCTGGCAGTGCAGACCTCTGCCCTATTTACGGGGGTCCGGGTGAATCCCGGCAGGGCAGGGCTCTGCACTAGTGTGTGCGCGCCCTGAACCCGCCCGGACAGCGCCGGACCTGCCCGACCACGGCTGGAGAGAGCCTGTGACCACTCCCCTGCCCGCCCGCGTCTGGACCGTGACCATCAGCGCCACGGCCGGACGCAGCACCTTTACCTGCAGCGCCTGCCCGTCACCGGCGGTCGCATCGGATGCACCTCTGGCCAGGCAGATTCGCCGCCACTTCGCGCATCACCTCACCACCACCCCGCTCCCGGCACACCTGCGGATCTGCCAGTGCCGGGAGTACGGCTGCGCCTGGCATCGGCCGCAGGTCCCCTGCTCCGGTCCACTGCGTCTGCTGCTCACCCGCACCGATGCCGGCCGCACCTGGCGCCTGGCCGACACCTGCCTCGGCTGCGCCAGCGCCACCCCCCACGCAGCCCCCGTCCCCGAACCCCCGCGGCCCTCCGCCGTCTCCTCCCCCACTCCCGTCTCCGAACCCCCGGAGCCGATGCAAGGGCCCGGGGAATGGGTCGAGGCACTGTGAGCACCTTCAAAGTGGCCACCGTCGGATCACCCGGGCTCCGTGGATGAAGGACAGGCGGGTACGGAGACGGACATGTCGGCGCACCCCGCCAGTCCGTGACAAGCCGCCAGCGCTGCGGGCCTGTCGCCGGCGTCCCCGAGGGGCGCAACACAGTCCAGGTGTTGCGGCGCAGGGGCCGACCATGGCCAGGCCGCTGCACCCGTCGCTCCATCAGGCCGGCCGGTCAATCGTCCGGTGAAGTGCCGTGCCGAGACGCTGCGAGCCCGCTGGTGTCCTCGGTGGGGTGTGCGGCATGCCACCACTTGTGGAAGTAGTCCACGTCGCCGCCGGTCACGGCCAAGAACGCTGCAAGGTGCTCCCAGTTGGCGGGCGTTCCGTTGAGGACCTGCTGTGCAGCGTCGGCGCTGAGCTTGTTCTCGGAGGCCAGGGCTATCCGCTGGGGTGTGGGCTGCTTGGCGCTGCGCCACAGGGTCAGGATGGCTCGCAGCAGCGCGGCGTGCGCCTCCTCCTCGGTCACATCCTGCGCGAGGGCGAGGAGGGGAGTGTGCTGGCGGTATCGGGTGGCCTCCTTCACCCGGGCTTGCCGCAGATGTTCCATGTCCCAGGTCGCCTGGAGGACAGCGAGGTCGGCGTTGCAGTGACGGCCGAGCCTGGAGGTAATCGCCCATGACGGCATCCGTTCACCGTTCAGGATGCGGTAGAGGTAGGAGGGATCGCAGCCGATGTGCTTGGCGATCTGCTGCAGGTTCTGGCGGCGTTTGCGGACCAGGCTGGACAGGACGGGTGCCAGCTGGTTGTAGACGGCCTGGTGGCCGTTGGGGTGGTAGAGATCGGCGAGTTCGGCCGGATTGCCGGTATCAGGGGTGGCATCGGTTGGCTCGGCGGTGGTGCGGTACGGCTTGAGCCGGTTGTGGATGTACTGGGGCGTGTAGCGGCGCCGGGCCGTGTCCTCGCTCATGTTCAAGGTCGTCGCCAGCGTCTTCCACTGGGCGCCTCCGGCGCGCAGGTGCCCGATGAGGCCGGGCCCGCAGCGCTTCGGTGTGCCGCTCGGCTTGCTCCAGCACCTGCAGGGCCTGCTGGCTGCTGGTGAAGGTGGGGTTGAGCAGCAGGCGGATCGTCTCGCGCGACTGTTCCTGTAAGTCGCGGGCGACCTCCAGCAGCGGCTCAACGGATCCGGGCTGTTTCGGACCCCTGGGAGGTCCGCTGCGGCCGGCGTTCCTGCGGCGGTTGGCGGCCTGGCGGCAGCGCACTCCGCAGTACACCGCCGGCCTGCCGCACGCAGAAGGGGTGAAAAGGGTGCCGCAATGTGCACAGGTAACGAGGTGGGGCGCAGGTGTCATGGTTCTCCACTGGCTGAGCGACGGAAAGGGCCACGCATCGATCGATTGCGTGACACGAACGGCTGGGTGTGCAGTTGCGTCCGCGCCGACTATGCGGCCCGGTGAGTCGTGCGGCCGGGCCGGCCGCCGGTGGGCTGGCCCGGCCGCACGACTCACCTCTGTCGGCGGTGAAGAGCCCAGCGAGCAGCACAGACTACGCCCGGGCCGAGTGGAAGGGACACCTCCCATGACAGCGGGAGGTATAGCGACGTGCCCCAGACATGCCATACCGCGCCCGCGGCGAGGAACGCTGCGGACCAGATGAACATGGCCTTGACCGATCGGGCACGAGGGGTGCAACTTTCGTCGCACCCCCTACTCTCGTGGCGCCCTCGGCGGCGCCCGGAGCGCAGCTGGGCAGTGCTCATGATCGGGTCCTCTCAGCTGTTCGGCTGCGGGACCCCGGACGGTTGGCTGCCAGAGGGGGTCCCGCCTGACGAAGCGAGAAGCTAGGGGGCGGCACACCAGGTGCGACCTGGGACATAGGCCGCACAGCGGAAATCCCCGAGGTCAGCGGCAACCTTTTCGTGCCCGCCCCCGGCATCTCCCACCGAAATCCCGGACGTCGGCCACAGGCCGTACAGCACGTGATAAAGAGGTCAACGCGCCCTGCACGCCCCAGAGTTGCACGTAGCGCCCAGCTACGGCATCCGCCGCCGAGCACACCGGCAGCCCGGACTCGGCACCGCTGAGCCCACCGACTACGCCGCCCTCCTTCCACCCGGCAGCCCCAACGGCCTCACGGCAGCGACTCGCCCTTCGCCCACCAAGACACCCGCGGGCCCCCGCGGCCGCCGAATGGGCGAACCCATTCGCCCATGGCTTGCGGAGGGGCGGTGGCATCCCAAAGACGGCGGCACCGCCCCTACCGGCCCATCACCGCCATCGCTCGACCGGGGGCGGATCGGGGCACCCTCGCTGACTTCCCACCGATCACCCGCGCCGCCGCACACGGCTCGCGCCGGCACCACCACCCTCGCTCCTGACCCTTGGAACACGTTTCGAGGCCCCGCTCGTGTGCCGCAACGCGTGGTCTGGGTGCGGCTGGTGATGCGCATGGTTGTAGGCAAAATGCTCCAAACTTCTGTTCGATATCGCACTAAAAATTGGTAGAGACCACCCATCATCGCCGCAGCCACTCACCGTGTAGGTTCAGCAACTGCGTGCGACGAAGTCGTTATTCCGCATGCTCGGTGGGGGCAGGGGAAGGGCATGCGGGTCCGTCTGCAGGGGGGATACGCGCTGGGGACGACTCTGCATTCGACTGGGTGTGCCACGATCGGAAGGACACATCTTGAGTCGCTTCAAACGGTGGCCCCGGGGCAGACAGGCGAAGGAGCCGTCACGCTCACCCGCAAGACTGCTTCGTTTTCTGCTGGTTGTCGCTGTGGCCGCGGGGCTCGTACTGCCCGGGGTGCTGCAGGCTGGGCCGTTCGCCCCGGACGATGACCCGCCAGCGGCACCTGCACCGGTCGCCAGGAACGTCTCCGAACCGGTCAAGCCGGCCAAGGCGATGTCTGCGAAGGAGCGCGGGGCGCAACTGGATGCGGACCGAGTGCTGCGCGACGCCTATCCGCAGTTGGACCGGGCGGGACGCGAGGATCGTTCGGCGGCTGAGGAGAAGCTGCGGAAGCAGCTGAAGACAGCTGAGCAAGGTCCGTCCGATGAGGGTGGGATATCCACCCAACTGGGCAGGGACCGCGGGGATGGGAAAGAACTCGTGGCTCTGGCTGAAAAGCAGCCGACCAGGATCAAGTCCGAGGGGCCTTCCACACTGGCTGACGAGCCACCGTTCGATGACCACGGCGAGGTCATCGACATGGGGGTGACCGCTCCATCGAACCCGCAGTTGTGGGTCAACGCCCGACCCGGTCAGACCACATGGAGTGTCGAGGCCAACTGGTCCAGCAGCCAAGGGATACCGCAGGGACCGGTCTTCCTTCAAATAGACTTCTACCGCGCTTCCGACGACAAGCTGCTCGGCACAAGGAACTTCGATACAGATCCGAGCGACTACCGCGACGGTGACACCACCGGTACCTGCCTCCAGTGGCTGAACCCGACTTACCCCGTCAAGGTATGCAACTTCAACATCTACGACGGGATGCTGCTGACCAGCCCGGCTGAGGGCTACTACGCGAAGCTGTCGTACGCGACGAAGATCCAGAAGGACTGGCGGGAGGTGAAACCGGACACGTGGCAACTGTTCTACATCCCGCACACCTGGACTTCGAAAACCACGTCGCCGACAGGGCCCGCGTACAAGACACCTGGCATCTCGGAGCAGCTGGCCGGTGCGTGCGTGTGCCCGTACCAGGCGTACCAGGCGGACCCGGTGAACACCGCGACTGGGGCTGTGCATGAGACCGCCACTGACGCCTCCGTGCAAGGGAAGGGCCTGCCGTTTGAGGCGACGCGTTTCTACGCTTCCAACGCCACCAGCGACGATGGGCTACTGGGCAAGGGCTGGCGGCTACCGTTCGAGACCGGCCTGCAGGTCGGCCCCGACACAGTCACGCTGACGGACTTCGACGGCGGGCTGGTGAAGTTCACCGAGAACGCCGACGGCACCTTCAGCGGCGAGAAGCCCGCGAAGTACACCCTGACCAAAACGGGTGATGGCTACCGGCTCACCGACACCGAACACTCATCCCGCCAGTTCGACGCCGCTGGCCAGGTGACTAAGTGGGTGGACGGCTCCGGCCAGGGCCTGACCTTCGCCTACGACAGCGGCAAGCTCGCCTCCGTCACCGACGCAGCGGGGCGACAGCACACTCTGACCGTTGATGCTGCCAGCGGGCGTCTCGCCCAGGTCGACCTTGCCGATGGCCGCAGCGTCACTTACGACTACGCCGGCGGCCAGTTGACCTCCGCCACCGCCGTGGATGGCGGTGTGACCAAGTACGGCTACGACACCGGCGGTCGGCTCGCGACGATCACTGACCCGAACGGCAAGCTGGTCACCCAGAACACCTACGACACCACCACCGGCCGCATCACCAAGCAGATCGACGCTCACGGCGGGGAGTACACATTCACCTGGGAGCCCGACCCTGACTTGCCCAACGGATCCGGCGAGTCCACCATGACCGACCCGGCGGGCGGCCGGTGGACGGACGCCTACGAGGCGGGCGTGCTGATCGGCAGCTACAAGCCGGCAGGCGGCTATGACAGACGCTACTTCGATCAGCACCTGAACGTCACCGCGCAATACGACGACAAGTCGCAGCCTACGACCAGGAAGTTCGACGCCCGCGGGAACGTGACGGAGCAGACCAAGGGCGGAGTGACACAGAAATTCACCTGGGACTCCTTCGACCGTGTCACCTCTTACACCGACGGCCGGGGGAAGAAGACCACCGTCACCCATGAGGGCTCCTCAGACCTTCCCGCGACGGTGACCGCACCCGCGGGGACGACCACCTATACGTACACCGCGGACGGGCAGGTCGCCACCACGACCGAACCCGGGAACCGCGTCACGAGCTACACCTACAACAGCCATGGCCTGGTGGCCTCGGAGACGACGCCGGCAGGCCGCACCACCACCTACACCTACGACGCCGCGGGCCGGGTGAAAACCACCACCGAGCCGCGAGGCAACGTATCCGGAGCAGACCCGGCAAAGTACACCACCACCACGGCCTACAACGCCCAGGGCCGGGTCGCGACGATCACCGGCCCCGAAGGCAACACCACGTCCTTCACCTACGACGAGGCGGGCAACACCACGTCCGTCACGGATTCGCTGGACCGGAAGACGACCTACGAGTACAACGCTGCCGGGCAGGTTACGAAGGTCACCGACCCGGAGGGCAGGGTCACCTCCCGCGAGTACGACAAGCGGGGCAACCTGCTCGCTGAGGTCGATCCAGCCGAGGGCCGCACCACCCACACCTACGATTCCCGGTCCCGCACCGTGTCGACGACGACACCTCGCGGCAACGTGACCGGCGCGGACCCGAAGAAGTACACCACCACCTACGGCTACGACGACAACGGCAACCAGACCAAGCTCGTCGACCCCACCGGCGCCACCACGACGACGGTCTATGACGAGCTCGACCGTCCGGTGAAAGTCACCGACCCGATGAACAAGGTCACCGAGACGGGGTACGACGCTGCCGGGAACGTCACGCAGGTGATCCAGCCGCACGGCAAGGGGCCGTCGTTCAGCTACACCGACGACAACCTCCTCAAGACGGTCACCGACGCGCTGGGGAACATCACGACCCACGACTACGGCACCGCCCGGTACAAGAGCGCCGAGACCAGCCCTCTGGGCAACAAAGCCACCTGGACGTACAACAAGGACGGCCAGGTCATCAGCAAGGTGAACCCGCGCGGCAACGTGACCGGCGCGGACCCGGCGAAGTACACCACCACCTACGGCTACGACGCAGCAGGAAACCTCACCGAAGTCACAGATCCCCTCGGCAACACCACCGAGACCACCTACAATGCGCTGGGCCGGCAGACGTCCGTCACCAATCCGAACGGCAAGACCACTACCACGGCGTACGACTCACTCGGACGCACGACCAAGGTCACCGCGCCCGACGGCGGCGAGACCAGCTACGCCTACTCGGCCGGCCTGGTCTCCTCACGTACGGATGCGAACGGTCACGTCACCGCCTTCGGGTACGACACGGCTGGTCGTCTGACTTCTGCCACCGACCCGTTGAACCGCGAGATCACCTACGGGTACAACGCGGACGGCCACCAGAACAAGGTCACCAACGGGCGCGGTGTGACCACCAGCGTCACCTACGATGCCCTCGGTCGCCCGACCGTCACTGACTACTCCGACACCACACCGGATGTGACCGTCAAGTACGACGGCAACGGCAACCGGCTGGAGGTCACGGACGGCACCGGGGCGCGCACCTTCACCTACAACCCGCTCGACCAGCTCAAGACCGCCTCAGTGCCTGGACTGGCGAACGGTTTCACCTACGGTTACGACGGCGCCGGCCAACTGACCAAGCGCACCCCGCCGTCAGGCACGACCACCCAGTACACCTTCGACAAGGACGGCCGTACAACAGCCGCGACCACCGGCTCGGTCACGACCGGCTACGGCTACGACGCAACCGGGAACCTGACGTCCACCAGCCTGCCTGCCGGCAATGGCTACACCGAGAACCGCACCTATGACGCTGCGGGGCGCATGACCGGCATCGCCTCGGTCAAGGGCGACACGACCCTGACGAGCCACACAGCGCAGCTGGATGCCGCCGGGCAGCCGGTGCGGGTCGACCAGATCGGCGGCCTGCGGGCGTCGGCGTACTACACCTACGACGACGCCGGGCGCATGCTGACCACCTGCACCTCCGCAACGCAGGCGCAGGCGTGCCCATCCGGAGAACCCACCACCAGCTACACCTACGACCAAGTCGGCAACCGAACCAGCCACACCAACAGTTCCGGGGCAGAGACCACCTACACCTACGACGCGGCTGACCAACTCGCCTCCACCACCAGCGGTTCCACCACCGTCGCGTACGAACATGACGCCGACGGCAACCGCACCAGGGCCGGCGCCAGCACCTACACCTACGACGCCGAAAACCGTCTGATCAAGGCTGTCGGGAAGAGAACCAAGGAGTTCAACTACGACGCCGACAGCAACCGCGTAACGGACAGCCGCAGCTCCACCGTGCGGGCCTGGGACATGACCTACCCCGTGCCGGTGCTAGCCGGCGAGTACGACCCCGACAGCACTGCCCCGGATCTGACACGGGAGTACCGCTACAACCCGCTGGGCCAGATCGAGTCGATGTACCAGGGATTCACCGGCAAGTCGCACTACTACCATCGGGACCTGATCGGCTCCATCACAAAAGTGACTGCGGCGGACGACGGCAGCACCGTGGAGGGGTACAGCTACGACGCCTTCGGCGCCGACGGGCCCACTCTCGGCACAAGCGACAGCTCCCTCAACCAGTGGTTCGGATTCGCCGGCGAATACAAGGAGTTCCTGGGCAACGAGTCCAGCCCGGCATCGGAGGCGGGGGGCTACAACCTCCGCGCACGGTCCTATGACCCGGTCACCGGCCGCTTCACCAGCACGGATCCCTACACACCCGGTCAGGAGACCCCGGAGGCGTCACCGTACCCCTACGCGGACAACGCGCCCACGTGGCTCGTCGACCCGCTCGGCAGGGACGCCTGTCCGCCGGGGGCCGTGCCGGTCAGCGGGGACGTCTGCAGCTACGGCGCCTATCCAGGCCCAGAACCTGACGAGACCGCACATGAACTGCTCAAGGAATGGGTCATTGGATGGGGATCCACTGTCCGCTACTACGGCCCTGGCAGCGTCCTCGTCGACCAGATGCGACGAGACCCCTCCATGACGGTCGTGCGCAGCAAGATTCGCGGACAGCTCGCAGCGGGGAAGTCCGACGGATCCGTCGCCTACAGCGTCTTCGATGACGGGTGGAGCCGACTCTTCACCGATGTCCTGAGCAAAATTAACCTGTCGGACAGGAACACGGACGCCGCTGTATTCATCGGCTCCTACGTTCTGGAATGGAAGCGAACCGGAGACCAAAACTACTGGTCACCTTCCAGCGCCGTGGGTGTCAACATGAGGATCGAAAACTCAACCACTCTCACGTCACTCACACACCTTCCCGGACCCTGGCGCAGTTTCCTGGAGGAATGCATCGGAGCACCGCTGGACGCGGCCGCAAACTGGCTCGAAGGACCATTCGAGACAATCACTCAGATCCTCCATTGGAATGAGTGGTTCTACCCGAGCGTCTAGTCATGCGCTGTCGCCGTCTCCCGGCTGTAATTCAGCCGGGAGACGGCGACTCCTCTGCCAGGCACACACTGCTAGGATCTGCCGATGCCACACTGGATACATAGCCGCATCGCCGCAGGTGCCACGCTTATTGCGACAGGCAGCCTGCTTGCAGGGGCACTCACCTCGTGCGCCAACTACACCGGATGCGACATCGAGCGGCTCGACGAAGGCGTGAAGGCCAGCGACTTGAACGGCCGTTACGTAGGCAGCGAGTACGGCACGCTCGATCTTGAACCCAAAGGTCAACTCAATTTCCACGACTGGCGGCATTACGACACGTTCAGTGGACTCGACGGCGAATCAATCGAAATCCCTTCTGGCACTGGCACCTGGAAGCTCACTCGTACAGGGAAAGACGACGAAGTAGAAGTTAGCCTAGTCGTATCAAGTTCGGTCTCCAAGGACCGTGATGTGACCTATGAGCTACTTGCTGACGGATCAGCAGACGACCCCACGCTCTACCAGTTCCATGGCGATCCTGATTCGTGCGACTTGAACACTCTTAAACGTGAATGATCTCCTTGAATACGCTCGCCCCTTCAGTCCTCAGACCTCTCAGTGACGACGAGAAGCGGGGCGGCCTGCCTGTCATCGACTCCAGGCCGTCGCCGTGACACTTCCAGCGGCTAACATGCTGAGGCGGATCAACCAGACAGCCATTGCCGACGTGGCAGTTGAGGATTCGGCATGGTGTGTTACTGACCTTGAATGTGTGATGTCGTCATGGTGGTGTGGGTCGGAGTCCTGTGCCGGTGAGGCAGCCGTCGAGGACGTCGGGCCGGTATTGGAGCCGGCGTAGTCCTTGCCGGATGGTGGCGATGAGATCGTCGGGGTCGGCGAAGCCCGGTTGGCCAAGGTGGTCCGCCGCAGTACGGACCAGATGCCCTCAACAGGGTTGAGGTCGGGTGCGTAGGGCGGGAGCTGGAAGACAGTCAGCCAGTCGCGTGCGGCGATGTAGCGGCGCATCCCGGCGGCCAGGTGGGTGTTGAGGTTGTCCCAGACCAGCACTATCGGGCCGCCAAGTTGCTGGTGAGCGGTCTGGATGAGGTCGCGGTAGTCCTTCCAGGAGAAGCTCTTGCGTCCGTCGGGCCGGGCGTCCGCACAGGGCCGGTAGATCAGCCGGGGGCGCCGGCCGGGCTTGTAGCAGACCAGGGCGGCCACAGATAAGCGGCGGCGGGAGCGGCCCCGCACGCGGACAACGGGGGTGTGGCCGCGGCGGGACCAGGTGCGGCTGGTCGGCGGCGTCATCGAGAATCCGGCTTCGTCTTCGAAGACGAGCCAGGCGCCGAGCGCCGCCGCGGTCCTTCCACCTGCGGCCAGGTCTCCTTCACCCATCCGGCCACAGCCGCCTCGTTGCGTTCCACCGCGCGGCGGGCCGGGACCTGGCAGCTCCAGCCGTGCCGCCGCAGCAGAGCGGCCACCCCCTGGACGGTGTAGCTCTTGTGGAACCGGCGCCCGATCAGCGTCTTGATCCGCGACAGGGTCCAGATCTGGTCCGGCCAGCCATGCGCGACCGCGCCCTTCGCCAGCTCACGCTCCAGCACGGAGAACAACTCGTCGCTCAGCAGCGGCAGCGACGCCGGCCCCTTGGACGCCAGCGCTCGTGCCCCGCCCTGCGACCAGGACTTACGCCAGCGCTGCACCGACCGCACGCTGACCCGCAGATCACGGGCGATCACCGCATTGTCGTCGCCGGCCCTGAACCGCTCGGCCGCCTCAAGTCGTAACTTCTCGCGGAAGGCCCGCCGTTCATCGGACAGCCCACCACCTTGCGCGTACCTCACACAACCGGCATACCGCAGGGATCACGAGACGTCAGCCCACACGACACCACGCATTGAACTTCAGTAGATGCGCTGGAGGGGCTTGAGGGATCCACGGCGATAGGCGAGTACTTCCATGGCGTCGACTTCGACTTGGCTTTGAAGATCATCCACAGCGTCCGCAACGACTCCATGACCTCAGTCCGGCGAGCAGGTAGGTGAGCGCCGGCACCTGCTCGGCGGATTCCGGCGTTGCCTGCTGCATCAGCGCCCGGCCGGCGGCGCCCCCGTCCGGGATCAGACAGGCATCGCTGGGGAAACACAGGGCTGCAGCGCGCTCCTGATCTACGCCGCTGGCCGGCCAGCAGAAGCGGGGATCTCACTCTTCCTCACATTCTCTCATTTGGAGTAGACTGCCCCCATGCCCAAGAACATCACGGTGGACGATGTCACCCACACCCAGATCACCCTGCTCGCCCGCGCCTGGGACGTCCCCCCCGGGGAGGCGGTGCGCCGGCTGGTCGGCCACTTCCAGCACCCCTCCCCCGCCGCAGCCCCATCAGCGCCCGCAAGCAACCGGGTTGCCGTCCATGCCATTTACGACGGAGTACACGTCCCCGGCCTGTACGATCCCGCAACCCAGGCGCTCACGATCACCGAGGGCCCGGCGGCCGGCACGTACCGCACCCCCAGCGGGGCGGCCAGCGCGGTCCTGCAGGCCCTCAAGCCGCACGTGAAGCCCAACCGCAACGGCTGGGGCTTTTGGGCTCTCGACGACAGCGGTGAACTCCTTCAGACACTCCGCCGACGCTAAGCAGCCGACACCTCCCCGACCCTCAGAAACTCAGCCTTGCTCACACTCTCTCACCTGTGCTACTATCGACGCTCAATTACGGTGGTGGTGCCGTACCGCCATTGCGCGCACGATCCTGGGAGTCGCATTTGCACAACGACCGAGACCCGCTGCTGAGCCAACGCTCCGCCCTCATCCTGCTTTTGGGCGTGCTCGTGGGTATCGGCGCCGGAACCGTGGCCGCACTCGGAGATGCCGACCCGGCCACCGCCGTACTGACCGGCGCAAGTGCCTCCGGCGCAGGCATCATCTTCTTCAACGCCACCATCGCCTAGAGCCTGCCCAGCCTCGGAACGCGGCACACGACGGACCGGCTCAGTTCGGCGAAGGGCCCGGGGCGGGCGCTTGCCGCGGGGGTTTTGCCGTCGAGGCGCTGGTTGATCCAGGACAGGCCGCCGAGGGGCGCAGGCGAGGCGGACCTCCGCGTCGTCGATGTCGCCGGGCAGCGGGCTGTCAGTGTCTTCCTGGTCGACGGGTTCGGTGAAGTCCTCGCCGATGCGACCGGAAGCCCATTCCCGGCCCTTGGCCTCGTGCGCGGTGGGGACGACTGTCTTCGGCGCCCTGCTCGACGGCAAGTCCATCCACCGCATTGAGGATGTCGTCGACGCCGCGTTCGTCGACGACATCGGCCAGCGGCAGGAGACCCCGTCCGGAGCAGGGCGTCACCTACCACCAGGACTCCGAGAACCGGGACGCCCTCGCGGCCGAGATCGCCGCCCGTGACGGCCAGGCCGTCCTCCCCTCGGCGAACTCCCGGGCGGTGGCCAAAGCGGCGGTGCTGCCCTACCGCCACCACCTTCAAGGTGGCGATGGGGTGGTTGCAGTGCAGGCTCCAGGTTTGATGACGTCGCGGAGAGCCGCCGCATCGGGGACCAGGAGGAGGATCTTCGCCGTGGGCTGTGCCTGGCTGAGGGCGCTGGCCGCCACGGTGGTCTTGCCGCCCCCGGCCGACATGGCGAGGGTCAGCCGCCGTTCGACGTCGCGCAGCACCTGCTCGAACTTCTTCGACTACCTCGCGGACGAACTGAGCCTGACGGTCTTTTGGAGCGGCATCGGCTCCAGCGACACCCTCCGCGAAGCACGCACCGCCCGCTTCCCCGCCCTGCGCCGGACCAGCGACGCCGCACCGCTGCGCCAGCGGGCCGTACCCACCCTGTGGGTCAACCGGCTACCGCCCCGCAGCCCCGAACACCCCGACGAATGGCCCCGCGCCCTCGCCAGTTTCGACGGCAGACTCCAGCTGTGCCACCACCGGCCCAACAGCCTCCTGGAACTCGACGAAGAGCTCTACGACATCACCGACGGGCTCATGGAACACCTCACCCCGCTACTCAGCATGGCCGCGCAGATCGCCATCCTCGACGGCACCGAAGCGATCACACCCGAGACCCTGCACGACGCAGCCCGCTACCTCGATCTGCCCGCGGCAGGCACGATGGACGAGGCGTGGTGACGCAGAGCGCGGATGCCGGGCTCTCACGACCGACGAGTACGCGGGCCGCTCGCACGCCGTGTCGGGGCACTCGCACACGTAGCCCGGCGGGCCCGCAGCTGGCGGGCGCCCCTGAAATGCGACAGGGTCCGGACCCTCGAACGGATCCGGACCCTGCTCGGCAGTAGCGGGGACAGGATTTGAACCTGCGGCCTCTGGGTTATGAGCCCAGCGAGCTACCGAGCTGCTCCACCCCGCGTCGGTGAAGCCAACCGTACGCCATCCCGCGGGGTCCGCAGACCGCCTCCGGCCAGGGACTATGCAGCGAAGCCGACGTTGGTGCAGTACTCGTACGCTCCGTACTGGGATCCCAGATCAGGCAGGATGTCGTCGGTCCAGGCCGCGTCCAAGCCGTGGTGGTCGCCGGCCGCCTACGCGCCGACGATCCGATCCCAGCGGCGCACGTTCATGTGCCGGAAGGGAACGTCGCGCTGCAGCGGGCGGGCGACGCCGGACTGGTTGAGGGGGTGGATCTCGACCCTGGTGCCGCCGTTGGCGTTGAGGTGCTTGAGCAGGTTCCGGGCCACGTTCTGCCGGCGCACCACCCGGTAGGCGTCGTCGATCTTCTTCAGGTTCTTCTTCGAGGGGGTGCGCTTGCCTTCCAGCCACGCCCTGAGCGTGCGGTCGGTCACCGTCAGCCCGGCGTCCTTGGCGGCCTGACGGGCGTGGTCGGACCTGGTCAGGTATTTCAGGCGCGCCACCAGACCGCGTTTCGCGGTGACGGGGGTGGTGATGCCGCCGGCGAGGTCGTCGAGTTTTCGCCCGACGAGTTCGCTTCCCTTGACGCCGCTGGCGCCGAACTTTCCGAAGTCGTTGTTCCTCTCCGGCATCTACCGCTCCTCCCCCGTGGTGTCGGTGCCCGCGGTGTAGAGGTCTTTGACCTTGACCTCGGTGACCCCGCGGCCTTCGGGAAAGACACGGCGCCAGTCGCCGATGACGTGGAGTTCGTCGGTGCCCATCGCGCGGACGACGGCGAGTCCTTCGTCGTGGGCTTTGAGCGCCTTCGTCCAGAGGTTGGCGAAGGCCTGCGAGCGGATGATGTGCATCCAGTCCGGACGGTACAGCTCCCGGTTGTAGTTCGACTCCCCCATGGTGGAGACGAACTTCGCGTACATGGCCTTCACGTACTCCAGGGTGACGGTGTCACCGTCGGCGATGGCGGTGTCCCGGGCCTCTTTGAGCGTGATGCGGAACTTCTCCAGCAGGTTCTCCGTGGCCCCCGAGGTGTAGGACTCGTGGACTTCCGGCGCCTCGCACAGCCCGTACTTCGGGCCGGACAGGCGCAGCAGGAGACGCAGGGTGGGTTCGGTGACCCACAGGGGTCCGGGCTCGTCGCGCTCGCCGATCGGGTTGGGCAGCACGCCGTCGTGCTCCCAGGCGGGTGGGGTGATCAGGTGGACTCCGGCGCGGCGGCGGTCGTGCGGCATGCCGGTGGTGTGCTCGAGCTGCCCGAGCGGCAGATGAGTCTTGAGGGCGGACAGGTAGGCGCCGTTGATGTCCAGTGCCGTCACCTCATGAACGCCGGGCGGCAGTTCGGCGCGGTCCACTTGGGGCGGGCCTCCCAGATCTGGTCCGCACCCCGGGAGGCCTGCTTCTTCAGGATGTCGGGAATCCAAGGGTGGGCGATCACGTCATAGCGGGCGCCCTTGCGGGTCTCGTCCAGCAAGCGCATCGCGTCCGGAATCGCCTTCTTCAACAGCGCCGCGGTGGCCGCTTCCACGTCACCCTGATGCTCCGCGAGCGCACCCTCAACCGCCGCATGGATCAAGCCCACCGGGCCGACTGCTCCTGGAAAGCCCGGCGGGCCGGGCCCTTGGCACGCTCCGACGGCTTCGAGGCCGGGGCAGGCCGGCCGGCGACCGGGGCTGGCTGCGCCCCGGCTGTGCTGTCCTGGCATCCGGCCGGGTCCAGGTGCTGAGCGAAGCCCTCCACCCGCTGTCCGGCCGGACGCCCGCACAGCACACACGGCTCCGGCACGGTGAGTACCTCGACTTCGTCCCCGCCCTCGGGCTCGGAGGAAGCGGGCCCGGCCGCAGTGGACTCCACCGCCGCCTCGGGTTTGGGCGTGGAGTCGGTGGCGAGCTACCCGTCCAGGAGGTAGGCGTACTTGACGCGCACCTCGCCGGCCGGATCCCGGCCGGCTTCCCAGGCGCTAACCGTGGACGGGCTCACCCCGAGGGCACGGGCCACCTGCGCCTTGGACAGCTGAGCCTGCTCGCGCAAGGCGCGGCGGGCCTCAGGGTCCGGGAGGTCAGTCTGCGGGCCGACGGAGGCGAGGAGCGAGTCGATCGCGTCGAAGTCACTCACCGGGACGCTCCCTTCAGATGTAGGTGACGGGGTTGCGGGACAAGTGCGGGCTCTTGGTGGCGCGGCCGACACGGTCGTCGCCGCGCAGCAACTCCCCCTGGAGGGCGTAGCGGTCGCCGTGCTTGGAGATCCCGGTGATCTTCGCGACGGCGAGGACAGCGCCCCCGGTGTTGATGATCTGCACCTCGTCCTGGGCGAGAGCACGGTCGGCATTGAACTTCCAGATGCCGCGGCCAGCCTCCCAGACTTCGTCCTCACTCATGCCGGGGCGCCATCCGATGGTCGACCGCCCGAGCATGTCATCGGGGTCCGCCTCGCGCTCGGGGCCGATCTGGATCTGCAACACTCGGG
>NZ_JACBXC010000030.1 GCF_013870535.1 Streptomyces phytophilus
TGCTGCAGCAGGCGCGCGAGCATACGGAGCGGCTGGCCCTGGAACGTACGCAACGAGCGGCGCTGGCGCGGCTGGAGCTGCCGCAGTACGAGCTGCCGCTGCTCACCGAGGGAGTGGATCTGGCCGGCCTCTACCGGCTCTCCGGCGAGCTGGGAAAGCAGTGGTCCCTATGAGCCTCGACACCGCGCCGCGGCTGGACGCCGACGCGCTCCTCGACGACCCGCAGACGCGCATCGTCGTCTGCTGCGGCGCCGGCGGCGTCGGCAAGACGACGACGGCCGCCGCCCTCGGCGTACGGGCCGCGGAGCGAGGCCGGCGCGTCGTCGTGCTCACCATCGACCCGGCGAAGCGGCTGGCGCAGTCCATGGGCATCGACGCCCTGGACAACAGCCCGCGGCAGGTCGAGGGCATCGAGGGACCCGGCGAGCTGCACGCCATGATGCTCGACATGAAGCGCACCTTCGACGAGATCGTCGAGGCGCACGCGGAGGGCGACCGGGCGCGCGCCATCCTGGACAACCCCTTCTACCAGTCGTTGTCGGCCGGCTTCGCCGGCACGCAGGAGTACATGGCGATGGAGAAGCTGGGCCAGCTGCGCGCCCGGGACTCCTGGGACCTGATCATCGTGGACACCCCGCCGAGCCGCTCCGCGCTGGACTTCCTGGACGCGCCGAAGCGGCTGGGCTCGTTCCTCGACGGGCGCTTCATCAGACTGCTGACCGCGCCGGCGAAGGCGGGCGGCCGGGCGGGGATGAAGTTCCTCAACGTCGGGATGTCGATGATGACGGGCACGCTCGGCAAGCTGCTGGGCGCCTCCCTGCTGCGCGACGTGCAGACGTTCGTCGCGGCGATGGACACGCTCTTCGGCGGCTTCCGCACGCGCGCGGAGGCGACGTACCGGCTGCTGCAGGCACCGGGTACGGCCTTCCTGGTGGTGGCGACGCCGGAGCGGGACGCGCTGCGGGAGGCGGCATATTTTGTCGAACGGCTCGAAGCCGACCGGATGCCGCTGGCAGGTCTGGTGCTCAACCGGGTGCACGAGAGCGGCGCCGCGCAGCTGAGTGCGGAGCGGGCGCTGGCGGCGGCGGAGACGCTGGACGAGCGGGGCGTGGACGACGCGGGCGCCGGCGCGAAGAGCGCGGGGGCGGCGGATACGGGCACGGCGAGCACCGACGACACGGGCACAGGCAGCACGGGCACCACCGGTGCGGAGGGTGCCGCGGCGCTGCTGCGGCTGCATGCGGAGCGGATGCAGGTGCTGGCGCACGAGCGCCGTACGCGGGACCGCTTCGCGGCACTGCACCCGGAGGTTCCGGTGACCCAGGTCGCCGCGCTGCCGGGGGACGTGCACGACCTCGCGGGGCTACGGGACGTGGCGGAGCTGCTGACGGCGCAGGAGGCGCCGGGCGCGTAGGCCGGAGCACGCGTGGGGGAGCGTAGCCGGGGCGTACGGCGCACGTCGGCGCTCGGGCCCGTAGCGGCGGCAACGGGCGCAAGGCAGGCTCACGACGGGGCTTGCGGCGGTCTCACGACCGGCACACGGGCAGGCTCACGGCGGGGCCAGCGGCCCCGGAGCCCGGGTCAGCCCGCCGCGACCGGAAGCTCCTCCGCCGCACGGAGCGCGTCCTCGTGCAGGACGCCTTCGTGCAGCGGCGTCCCGGCGCTCTCGTACTCCTCGCGTGCCGTCTCCAGCAGTCTTCGCCACGACGTGACCGTCGGCCGGCGGCGCAGCAGCGCCCGCCGCTCGCGTTCCGTCATGCCTCCCCACACGCCGAACTCGACGCGGTTGTCGAGCGCGTCGGCGAGGCACTCGGTGCGCACCGGGCATCCGGTGCAGACCGCCTTGGCTCTGTTCTGTGCCGCGCCTTGCACGAACAGTTCGTCCGGATCGGCAGTGCGGCAGGCTGCCTGTGCGCTCCAGTCGGTAACCCAGCTCATGCTGGCGCCGTCCTCTCCCGAATTGAGGCTCCCCCACGGCGGCAAAGGGCATATGCACCGTTGCCAGTTGAGGACGTTACGGAAGGAGTGCGGCCACGCAACACCCCCGTCAGGCCCAAAGTTGAATGGCCCGAACGGACTATGCGTACGCACCAGATCACCCACCGGAGTGAGCCCTCCCAGCCAAGGACGATCCGGTCAAAGCAGGCAGTTCGCCGACTCGACATCGGACCCAGGGGCGTCACATGTCGTCAATTCGGTCAAGCCTCATCACCCACAGGAGTGAATCAAGGGACGAGCTGGACCGCGGCCGGTGGTGGTGGCCGAAAACAGAGTAGGCGAACAGACGGGCGGCTGTCCGGAGAATCAGAAGTTAGGGTGGGCCCCATGGCCTACAAGCGCCCGGGCGGCGGACTCACCGCCACGCAGCAAGCCGCGAAGTTCCTCGGCGTCAGCGTCCTCGCAGGCTCCGTGCTCGCGGGCCTCGCGCTGCCCGCCGCCGGCCTGCTGGGCCTGACGGCCAAGGGCACGGTCGCGGAGTTCGACGACATCCCCACCGACCTCAAGCGCCCGCCGCTCAGCCAGAAGACCACCATCCTCGACAGCCAGGGCGGCCATCTGGCCGACGTCTACTCGCGCAACCGCACGGTCGTCGAGTTCGACGACATCGCGCCGGTGATGCGGCAGGCGATCGTCGCGATCGAGGACGAGCGGTTCTACGAGCACGGCGCCGTCGACCTCCAGGGCATCCTGCGCGCACTCAACAGCAACGCGCAGTCCGGCACGGTCTCCGAAGGCGCCTCCACCCTCACCCAGCAGTATGTGAAGAACGTCTTCGTCGAGGAGGCGGGCAACGACGCCGAGAAGGTCGCCGAGGCCACCCGGCAGACCCTCGGGCGCAAGATCCAGGAGCTGAAGTACGCGATCCAGGTCGAGAAAGAGCTGACCAAGGACGAGATCCTGGAGAACTACCTGAACATCGCCTTCTTCGGCCAGCAGGCATATGGCATCGAGGCCGCCGCCGAGCGCTACTTCAGCAAGTCCGCCGACAAGCTGACCCTCGCCGAGTCCGCGATGCTCGCCGGCATCGTGCAGTCCCCGAGCCGGTACGACCCGATCAACGACCCGGAGGAAGCCGAGAAGCGCCGCAACACCGTGCTGCGGCGCATGGCCGGCAACGACTACGTCACGCGGACCGAGGCCGACAAGGCCATGAAGGAGCCGCTGGGCCTCAAGGTCAGCCAGCCGCGCAGCGGGTGCACCACCGCCGTCAGCGGCGCCGGGGCCTTCTGCGACTACGTACGCGAGGTGCTCCTCAAGGACAAGAGCTTCGGCGAGACGCGGGAGCAGCGCCTCAAGCGCTGGAACCGCGGCGGCCTGACCATCCGCACCACGCTCGACCCGGCGGCCCAGAAATCCGCCAACGAGTCGATCAACAGCCACGTCTACCAGGACGACAAGGTCGCCACCGCCGTGACCATGGTGGAGCCCGGCACCGGCAAGATCCGCGCGATGGGGCAGTCCAGGCCGTACGGCTCGGGCAAGAACGAGCTGATGTTCAACCTGTCCGTGGAGAAGTCCATGAACGGGTCCAACTTCGGATTCCAGGTCGGCTCCACCTTCAAGCCGTTCACGGCCGCGGCGGCGCTGGAGAAGGGTGTGCCGAACACGAAGGTGTACCCGTCGCCGAACGAGATGCCGTATCCGAGCCCGGTGGACACGTGCAAGTCCGACGCGCCGTACGTCAACAGCATCGGCGAGGACGTCGCGAACGAGACGGAGGAGGAGGTCGGCCCGTACAGCATGCGCGAGGCCACCGCCAAGTCCATCAACACCTACTTCGTCGACCTCATCTCGGACATCGGCATCTGCCCGGTCAAGGAGCTGGCGCAAAGCATGGGCGTCATCCGGGGCGACGGCAAGGAACTGGAGGAGTCCCCCTCGCTCACCCTCGGCGGCCAGACCATCGCGCCGCTGGCCATGGCCAGCGCGTACGCGACCTTCGCCAACCGCGGCGAGTACTGCAGCCCGGTCGCCATCGAGTCGATCAAGGACGCCAGGGGCAAGAAGATCCCGGTGCCGAAGTCGCAGTGCAAGCGCGCCATGTCGGAGAAGACGGCCGGCACGATCAACACGCTGCTGTCGGGCGTCGTCGAGGACGGCACCGGCCAGGAGGCGGGGCTGACCGGGCGTGACAACGCGGGCAAGACCGGTACGACGGACGAGCGGAAGGCCGCCTGGTTCGTCGGCTACACCGCGGACCTCGCCGGCGCGGTGTGGGTCGGCGGGCCCACCGGCGACGTCTCCATGGAGAACATCCAGATCGGCCCGACGTACCACGCCCGCGTCTTCGGCGGCGCGGTCCCCGGCCCCATCTGGCGCGACGCCATGGACGGCGCCCTGGCGGGCAAGACATCGCCGCCGCTGTACAAGGTCCCGGTCGCGGCGGACCGCCCGGACAAGGGCAGGGACGACGATGACGAAGACGAAGAGGACGACGACAAGCCCGAGAACCCGCTCGGCGGCCTCATCGGCGGCAACAACGGAAACGGCGGCGGCAACGGCGGACCCGGAGGCGGCGGCCCCGGCGGCGGCACGGCCGACGGCGGCGGCACCCTCGACGGGGGCGCGCTGGACGGCGGCTGGTCGGACGGCGGCGGGACCGGAGGCTGGCCGGACGGCAGGTGAGCACGGCAGGCGGGCGGGCACCGCTGGAAGCCCCCCGCCCAGCAGCTCAGGGCCCGGCGGCAGCAGCCCCGGCGGTGACCCCGGAGATCACCCCGGGGGCCACCTCCTCGGTCACCCCCCGGCGAGAGCGCGCTTGACGGCGGCGGCCACGCGCCCGCCCTCGGCCCGCCCGGCGACCTTGGGGTTCACGATCTTCATCACGGCGCCCATGGCCCGCGGCCCCTCGGCCCCGCCCGCCTTCGCCTCCGCGACGGCCTCCTCGACCAGCGCACCCAGCTCCTCGTCACCGAGCTGCTTCGGCAGGTAGTCCGCGAGCACCTCGCCCTCCGCGCGCTCCCGCTCGGCGGACTCCGTACGACCACCCTGCGCGAACGCCTCCGCGGCCTCGCGCCGCTTCTTGGCCTCGTGGGTGATCACCTTCAGCACCTCGTCGTCGGAGAGCACCCGCGCCTCCTTGCCGGCGACCTCCTCCTTCGTGATCGCGGTGAGCGTCATCCGGAGGGTGGCGGCACGCAGCTCGTCCCGGCCCTTGATGGCCGCCGTGAGGTCGTCCTGCAGCTTCGACTTGAGCGTGGTCATGGTCGGAGTCTCCCATGCCGCCCCGACAGCCCGCCGACGCCGCGGGATCCGGCCCCTGGCCACCCGCACCCCGCGCCTCTGCGACGATAGGAGGATGCGCGCGCGATACGGAGTGCCCCTGGGCCTGGCCGCTCTCTCGGCCGGCGGCGTCGCCTACGCGGCCGTGGTCGAACCCCGCGCCTTCCGCGTCCGCCGGGTCACCGTCCCCGTACTCCCGGAGGGCATGCACCCCCTGCGCGTGCTGCAGATCTCGGACATCCACATGGTCTCGGGCCAGCAGGCGAAGCGGCGCTGGCTGCATTCACTGGCGGGCCTGCGGCCGGACCTGGTGGTGAACACCGGCGACAACCTGTCGGACCCCGACGCGGTACCGGAGCTGCTGGACGCACTGGGCCCGCTGATGGAGTTCCCGGGGACGTACGTCTTCGGCTCGAACGACTACTACGCGCCGACCTTCCGGAACCCCGGCCGCTACCTGATCGAGAAGGCCCGCGGCATACACGGCCTCAACGGCCGCAACCGCCTCCGCCACAGCGTCCCCCGCAACCCCTGGGAGGGCATGCGCGACGCCTTCGACGCGGCGGGCTGGGTGGGCCTGGACAACAGCCGCGGCCGGCTCAAGCTGGACAGCGGCGCGGTCCTGGGCCTGACGGGCCTGGACGACCCGCACATCAAGCACGACCGCTACACCGCGGTCGCCGGCGGCCCCGACCCGGAGGCGGACTTCTCCCTCGCCCTGGTCCACGCCCCGTACCTGCGCGTCCTCGACGCCTTCACGGCCGACGGCTACCCCCTGATCCTCGCCGGCCACACCCACGGCGGCCAGCTCTGCATCCCCTTCTACGGCGCCCTGGTGACCAACTGCGACCTGGACACCAACCGCGTCAAGGGCCTCTCCACCCACACCGCCGGCTCCCGCCGCGCAGCCCTCCACGTCTCCGCCGGCTGCGGCGCCAACCGCTACACCCCCCTCCGCTTCGCCTGCCCCCCCGAAGCCACCCTCCTCACCCTGACCCCCACCCCCGAAAACGAATTTCACCCGACCCGCCCGGGTGGGCTACAGTAGGGCTCGCAGTCACGGGGTGTGGCGCAGCTTGGCAGCGCGCTTCGTTCGGGACGAAGAGGTCGTGGGTTCAAATCCCGCCACCCCGACAGCAAAGCACCAGGTCAGGGGCTTGATCCACTTGATGGATCGGGCCCCTGAGTGTTTTCTGGAGGCCGGGAGAACACCAGGAGAAGATCTTTGGTTGACTTCTCCCACGCGGACTTGCCTGCAACCCGTATCGAGGACAAGGAACAGGCACGCTGAGACCTCCTGCTCGACGAGCGCCGCGTGCAAACAGACCGTGTTCAACGGCAGCCGAGCGGGGCGCCGTCCTGTCCGTCGTGTTCCTCCGCACCACGTGGGACCGGACGTTGGCCGACCGCCTTCCGAAGACCGTCTGCCAGCCCGCTGCCGTCACCAAGCACAGGTTCGGCATGCTGCACCGGGACGGCAGACCGAAACCCCCTCGACTTGCGCCATCAGGGGGAGACATCTGCGGCTTGCCTCTGCGGTGAAATTCTCAGTCATCGCTCCCGACGGATCTCAGGCCTCGCGGATGGCAGCCGATCCGGCGGGCAATGTCCCTGGACCAGCCACCAGAAGACGAACCGGCCCGACCCCAGCCGCCCGCTCGACCGCAGCATGAGGGGCGGACGCCCTCCGGGAGCCCATCCGGAGCAATCGCGGGGCCTTCGTTGCGCCCTCCCGGAGCCCTCCACACGATGTCCCGGAGGGCGGTGAGCCCATAGGGCCTGGATCCAGGATCACCTCCGGTGGGACCGCCGATCACCCCGGCACCCGCATCCGTCCCGGCCGAGCACTCATCGCCGATATGCGGCGCTGGCCGCCAAGGGCCTCGCGGGCGCACCAAGCAGCCGACTGCGAACGCCCCCCTCAACGCCGACAGCCTGCATTCCGTATTCCTGCCACCAGGTACGACCCCTTGCCGTCTGCAGCAAAGAGACACGCCCGCCCCCGCAACGCTGCCATCCCAGTCCGCCTGTGCGCGGCGCACTTCGGCCGCACATCCACACCGAGGAAGACTTCCGTTGCTCCCGCTCCGCAGTGCGCCGTACCGCGGTTATCCACAGGCTATGGCCTGTGGATAACCGGAGATGCGATTCCCCCAGGTGTCGCAGAGGCGGAAACTCACTGGTGAGCCGCTTCTAACCGCTGCACCTCCGATCCTCTTGCGCAGCCGTCTGGCGAGCCCCGGCCCTCAGGTTCCGTGCCCCCTAGACTAGGCGTTCCCACTGGTCGCGTTCGCGGTCAGCTGCACATCCCAGTCCCGGTGGACTTCCTGCCGCACAGCTGAGATGTTCATGCGACAGACTGGCTCGTTCGCATGTTCGAGTCCGGCCTGCCGTGCAGCCGAGCAGGCGGTGGGAAGTGCGCGTGTATGGAGGACGAATGAGGGATCTGAATGTGGTCGAGATCTGCGCGGGGGCGGGTGGACAGGCCCTCGGTCTGGAGCGCGCAGGCTTCGAGCACACCCTTGCGGTAGAGCTCGATGCGAACGCCGCCGCAACGCTCCGCCGGAACCGTGCAGCCTGGCACGTGGTTGAAGGCGATGTCGCAGATCCCGAAAAGTGGACGCCTGAGGACTACCGCACCGTGAACGACGAGCCACTGGACCTGCTCGCGGGCGGTGTCCCCTGCCCCCCGTTCACCATCGCAGGCAAGCAACTCGGGGCAACAGATGAACGTGACCTGTTCGCCTGGGCAGTCAACCTTGCCGAGCGAGTGCAGCCGAAAGCGCTCCTGCTGGAGAACGTCCGAGGGCTGAGTGCCAACCGCTTCGCGGCATACCGCCAGAACGTCCTGGACACCTTGCAGAGCGCAGGCTACGCGGCGCAGTGGAGGCTGCTGCATGCTTCCGACTTCGGCGTCCCCCAGCTCCGCCCGCGCTTCGTGCTCGTAGCGCTGCGACCCGACTACGCGAGGTATTTCTCCTGGCCAGAGGTGTCTGCTGGTGTCCGTCCGACCGTAGGTGAGACTCTCTACGACCTGATGGCAGCCAGGGGATGGGAAGGTGCCCGCGCCTGGGCGGACAAGGCCGACGACATCGCACCCACCATCGTCGGCGGGTCGAAGAAGCACGGTGGCGCAGACCTCGGCCCGACCCGCGCCAAGGCGGCGTGGGCGAAGCTCGGCGTAGATGCCATGGGTGTCGCCGACGAAGCCCCCGGACCTGGCTGGAAGCCGGCCGCGGGCAAGCCGGGACCGAGACTCACTGTCGATATGGTCGCACGCATCCAAGGCTGGAAGCCCGAGGACAAGTGGTTCTTCGAAGGCCGCAAGACAACCACCTACCGGCAGGTGGGCAATGCCTTTCCGCCGCCCGTCGCCGAAGCAGTCGGTCAGTCCATCGCCCGAGCCCTGCGGCAGGAGGGCAAGCGAAACGAACTCGTAGAGGCGACAGAGACCGTCCACGACCCGGTGTACAAGCTGCTCCGCGGCATGGAGCGCCCCCTCGGCGTCGACCAGATCATCAAGCGGCTCGCCAAGCAGGGGCAGCAACTGACCGAGCCGGAGGTCGAGAGGCATCTCGCCCACCTGGAGCGGGATTTCATTATCGCGCGCGTCCCGCGCTCAAGCGGTGCCCTGGGATACAAGCTCGGCGAGTTCAGGGCATTCGTCGGCCAGGAGGGCCATCAGAGGCATGAGCTCTTCGCGGTGAACCAGGCGAAGATCAGCTGACCACTGTGCTACTTCCTTCGCCGCCCGGCGGCAGGATCGGGTTGCCCAAGCTGGTTCGGGGCCGCAGCCTCCTGCCGCCGCGCGTTGACCGCGTCGACAACAGTGCGAGCGCACGCCTCCGGCTCGAGATGCTCCCAGAAGCGGAGCACAAGCCAGCCGGCCTCGGCAAGTCGGTCGTCCGTATCGCGGTCGCGTTGGACGTTGCGTCCGATCTTGTCCTCCCAGTACGGCCGGTTGGTCTTGGGCATGACGAAATGCTCCGGACAGCCGTGCCAGAAGCAGCCGTCGATGAAGACGGCCACCTTCACAGGCCGGAATACCATGTCAGCCGTACGGCGCATTTTCGGGAGCGGCTTGGCAGCGACGCGGTAGCGGAGCCCCGCAGCGTGCACCAGCGAGCGCAGAAGGAGCTCGGGTGCTGTGTCGCGATTGCGGTTCCCGAGCATGCTCCGCCGGTTCGCCGCCGACGAAGCCCACGACCCCTCGGGGGGTTGCCACTGTGCGGGCTCTCCCGCTGCTTCCTGCTTGGTCATATCTCCGGCAACTTCGGTACAGCCTGCTCTGGATCAGCAGGCCCGGCGAGGACCCACGCCCGCCCTTCGAGTTCGACTCGCGGAGCAGCCCCATGCTCCGGCCGCGCCTCAGCGAACCGCGCACTCACGGACTCTCCCGGACCGGGCACTGGCAAGCCGAGTAGCTCAGCGATCCGGCCGTGGCTGGAGTAGTGGCCCAGGATAACGATGCCGCGGGGTTGGAGCCGCGATCGCGATCCCCCGTTGTAGCGGATCCGCTTCATGTAGTCCTCCTGCATGGCCACGGTAGCGACTACGGTCCGGCTGACCCGTCGGCCTTGGGCGCGTAGGAAGAGCTCGTCCACCCTCCGCTGCCCGCTCCTATGGGAGAAGATCGCCTCGATGTCCCCTTCGGACAACCGCAGCAGCATGTTCTCCTGAAGCGGGGCGTGGTCGAAAAGCCACCTCACTGCCTGGCGCCCCGCTGCGTTCAGCGTCTTCTTGGCGTCCCGGTTGCCGCCGCTGTTCAGCCGCTCGGGCAGTGCGCGGACAAGGCCGGCTGACCAGCTCGCCTGCTCGTCGCTGGCCCAGACCGCGAGCAGCAGGTGGCCACACGCCTCCGGGGGGATCATCCAGGCACCCCGAGTCTGGGAGTACTTGCAGTCGACGTCGATCCCGGCGATCGAGTAGTCCATGTCGCGGCCGTCGGCGAACCCGAACTCGCGCTGCAGATTGATCTCGATCAGGGTGCCAAGGTGCGCCTTCTCCGTCTTGAACAGCTGAGTCCAGCGGTAGCGGCCCGTGTGCTGGCCGTCCAAGAGCATGTCGATGCTGCGCCGGACCGCCGCCGCCATCCTGCGGCCGTCGGGGTCAGCTGCAAGGAGGTATCGCGCTACGGTGTCCAGTTGGGGGTCCTCCTGGCTGCCGTCGTCGCCGAGGGGCCACAGCGGGGCCTGCATACTCGTTCCGTCGCCATCCACGGCGGGACTCTATCGATGCCGCGGGCAAGCGGGGCAGCCCCTCCGCAAGAATCAGCGGCTGATCTCAGCTGTGCTGGAGGAGCCGGCTGCACTCAGCACGGACGACAACGAAACGGTCTCGCTGCCCTGTCGGCCTCCTTGCCGAGGTTGGCGCTGGTACCGGAGCCGCGTCTGCAGCATTCAGCGATGGTAGCGGGAGGATGCCTGCGAACCGTGCCCGCGCAGTCGGCCTCAGTCGAGATGTTCCAGCACAGCCCGCAGATCCGCCGCATTCATCCCCGCGGCCACAGGAGCTTCCTCCTCTGGGTCGCTGAGTTCGCGCACTGCGGGATCATCGAGGATCTTGCCCATGAAGTCCAGCTTCTCTGCCAACCTCATGGCAACGATCTCGTCGACGGTGCCCGCAGCTGCGAGCACAGTGATCCGCGTCTCCACTCCAGGGCTCAGCCCAAGACGGTGGATTCGATCCATGCTCTGGAGGAAGCGCCCGGCCTGGAAATCGCGATCTATGTAGACCGCGTCGTGGCATACCTGATGCAGGCTGATGCCCTCACCGAGCGTCGCAGGGTTCGAGACCAGGACGGTGCAGTCGGGATCCTCTCTGAACCGGCGGAGCTCCGACTCCCGGTCCTGGGTACCGCCGTGCACCACCGCAGGCTGGAAGGGCTCCAATAGCCGCTGCAGGGAGGTGATGCTGCGCACGAAGCTCGCCCAGACCAGGGTCTTCCGCCCCATTGAGGCATTCTCAGCGACGATGGCCAAGGCTTCCTTGTACTTGGGTGGCAGCTCGTACTGCGGAAGGCGGTGGAGGAGAGCCGAGAGAGAGGAGTCCTCTGAAGCCTGCAGCGGCGGGACGCGGAACTCAAGGGGCTCATACCGAGTGGAGCCGCCTACCAGCAGAGCCGGGCTGGTCGCGGCCATCAGCATGCGCAGCACCGCTTTGCCGAGAGCCTGGAAGTCCATGTGATCGGCAGCCGCCCTCGCAGAGACCTTGCCCCCTGCCTTCAGAGCCTCGTAGATCTCTTCGTGCAGTGGCGGCATCGCCAGGCGGCGCATTCGAATCTCTACCGGCGGCAGGCCCAACTCCGCTTTGGTCGTACGCGTGAACATGGGCCTCAGCACCTGGCTGGCATAGGCGAGGTCACCGCCGTCGACTGCCTGGGTCACCACCCTGCGCCCGTGGCCTGGCCAGACGAAGGACAGGAGGTTCTCCAAGTCCTTGGCGCCGTTCGGCGCCGGCGTACCGCTGAGGATCATCCGGACACGGCTGAGCGGGCCGAGTGCAAGGCAGGCTGCGCCCCAGACGCCTACCCCCCCCAACTTCATCCGGTGGGCCTCGTCGACGACAAGCATCGCGGGAGCTGCGCGGAGCCAATGGGAGAGGGCAGGCAGTGCCCGGTGCAGCCGCTCGTAATTGACGATGAGGAGGTCGGCAGAAGCAGGAGCGCTCTTACCCAGCATCTCCACCGCGAGTGGTTCGGCAAAGCATGCGCCGGCTTCGTACTGCCATGCTTCGAACGCCGACCTCGGGCTCACCACGAGGATGCGGGACACCTCGCCCCGCTCCCTCAGCGCTGAGAAGACGGCCAGGGAGACCCGGGTCTTCCCTGCTCCGGGCACGCTGAAGTTGGCCCCGTTGCCCATCGAGAGCAGCCTGGCCGCGTCTCGCAGTTGGAACGGGGCCAGAGGTGCCTTCCAGCACTCCCCGAGCAGGGCGAGCACCTGGTCGGCTGCGACGGCATCCTCACCGACCTCACCGCTGAGCAGTTCCTCGGCCGCGTCAGCGGTGTCGAGCAGTTCCGTGACGAGGAGCCGGAAGTCCTCCTCCCAGACGACGGTCTCCGGTTCAGGCCAGGAAGCCAATGCGCCGATGCTGGCGAGGAAGCTGTCCACTGGGACTGCTGCCGACAACCGGTCTGTCATCCGCCCGCTGGGAAAGCTGGCGATCATCTGCCCGAGAGCGCTGCGGCAGGCAGGCACAGTCCTCAGCGATGCTTGGGTACGCGTGACGTCGAACCCGATCGTTAGACTGGGTTCGTCCGCCATCTAGCGCGCCTTCCCGAGGGTCTCGATGAGCCAAGCCACTCCGTCACCGGGATCCTGCACGGTGCGCTTGGCCTCAAGCGCGAGGTTCCGCAGCTTCCTCCGGAGGTCGGTCACCGCGTCGTCGAAGGCATCCTCGTCAAGGCTGCTCTGAGCGCGGGACATGACGAGGTCGGTGATGCACTGGTCGATGTCCCTGCCTGCATCAGCCAGCCGGGCGGGAGCAGCCTGCTTGCGCTTCTGGATGCGCGCATCACGGCCGGCGGAGCTGATGGCTTCGTCCATCGCTTCGCGCAGCCTTCTCTCCTCCTTCTGCGCCTCGTCCGCAGCTTCCGGCGGAACAGATCCGCCAGACTGGGTAGCGACCCGCAAACGCAGGACGGTGTCGGTCAGGGACCTGGCTGAACTGAGTTCGCCAGTCGGGCCCTTCACCTGCCGGTCCAATCCGGGGATGGTGGTACTTGCAGCAGGCTCAGCCGGTGCACTGCCCTCTCGAAGGGTCTTCGACAGGTAGCGCTTGCTGAAGGCATGGTCGATGAACCGGACATCGGTCTTAGCGAACCCGAGCAGCATGGCCGCAAGCCGGTTCTCCAGCAGCAACTCAGCCTTCTCCGGATTCGTTGCATACTGCTTGGCATAGGCACGCTGGAGTTCGCGGAACTTCTCTGCCTGGTCCTCGAACGCCACTAGGGACAATTGGCCGCCGGTCGACTTGCTGCGTTCGATCAGCGACTCGATGTTCGCCAGCACCCACTGGTCCTGCCGGCACCGCTCTGCCGTCGTACGGAAGGTCGAGGCGATGACCGCCAAGGGCGTTCCCTGGTCGACAAGTTCCTGCACAGCAAGGAGCCGGTTGATGTATGAGTAATCCCGGCGGTGCTCCTTGCGCAGTTGCAGGGACAGTTCGATCGCCGCGATGTCCTGCCAGTCGCAGCTCTCCGGCAGGACAGCCACTCTCATCGCGTGCGTGGGTCCGTACAACTGCATCAGCCCTGCACGGCGGGTGTTGCCGTTGACGAGGATGCCCTCGCGAGTAATCAGGCCGGGATCCGTCTGGCCGTACTCCTTGAGGCTGGCGACCAGCTCGTCGAACTCCGGATCGGTTTTTGCCGGGTCTGCGGGAAGCACCTGAAGCAACCGGTCCAGGTAGGACTGGCTCTCGCTGCTCCAGGGGTCGTCAGCCAGCGCCGCCGCCTGCTTGGGGTCGTGGCTGGACTGGGCGCGGATGCGGTGAGTGGCGGGGTTGTAGTAGAGGTTCCCTGCCGGCATCTGAATCACTTCCAGATGCTCAGGCTTTCCGCGCCACTCCACCGTGAGGGTTTCGCGAGGACCGCTGCCCGCCTCGACTTCCTGCAAACGGGACCGGACGAGCGCGCGGTTCTCCTCAGCAATCGGCGGCAGACCGTAGCCCTGGGCCATTTCCTTGCTCCTGACTTCCCTACGTCTGGTTGTCCGGGTGCCTCTGTGCACTGAGATCGGCTTCAGGCGGCACCGATGTGCGAGCGGAGCTGCGCTCGCGACTGCTCAGGCAGGGAGCGGTAAGCACTCCAGAGCCGCTCCAGAGGTGTGAAATTCCGCTGGTCGTCTTCCAGCCAGCCTGCCAGGATGCTTCGTTCCGAGGGGCTGAGCGCCGACGCCGCCCTGATGACCTCATCGAGATCCGCAACTAGCGACCGGCCGCCGACCCTGCATCGCCGGCACTCAGTGACCAACTCCGTCGTCCGGACTCCACCGGGCTTGACGACTTCTCTCCGTGCGATATCGAGCTGGGCAGCTTCGTCTGTGCCGTCGTACAGCCCGCCGGGGGTGATGCCGCACGAGCGGCACATGTTCCCGTCCCTCGCCAGTACCTCGCGCCGCCGCCCTGCACCGATGGCTGCGGTGCCGGCCCTGCGCGTTGCACGCCCCGGCAACCAGACCGGATCACCCTGCTCGACGAACCGCTGCTCATGGGGGTCAAGCGTCGCGTCCTCGCGGTTCGTGTCGATCCGCCAGCCGAAGTCCCGCAGGTCCCTCATGCGGCGGTCGACCTGCGAGACGCCTGGGAAGGCGGCGCGAAGCTGCTCTTTGGTGAACGTCTTGCCCACTCCGACCTCGGACACGAGCCACAGCGCGGCACGCTTCATCGTCCCCAGGGTGGGATCCAGCCATGACAGCAGGGGTGCTTCCATTCGAAGGAAACCTCCTCAGGAGGGTGCCAAGAGATGCCTACAGTTCTACACACAGCCATCCATTGATAGCACGGAAGGCGCTACCGATTCCAGCGGTCAGCCATCTTTACAGTCTCAGTACAGATGACCATCCGAATTGCCCCGGGATGCGAGGTTTCAGCCATTTCCCCTCCTATCAAAAATGGTCCGCCCGGCAAGCGCGGAACCCGGGACTCGCCGCCTGCGAAGGGATAGACTCAGGCCGATCAGTCGCCCTCCGCACACAACCCCCTGGCCACCGGAAGGGGTCATTTCACCGTGCCAGCTTCAGGCCATATCGGAAGTTCGTACGCATCCGGCACCACTCATGAAGTGAGGGAGTTTGCCTCAGCCCTGCGGATCGCCATCCAATACGTCCGGCCGGGAGCCGCTTTGCGCGTCAAGGCGGAGGCCCTGCACGTTTCACCGTCCCAGTTGTCCCACTGGCTCCACGGGCGGCGGCTTCCCAGCTCGGAAGCGGTGTGCCGCATGTCCGAGCTGGCAGAACGGCATGCCGGTGGGACGGCGCATGCACCTGGACCGCCCGAGCTCCAAGCACTGCTGTGCGCGGCCCAGCGGTCGAACGGGCACCCCTCGGCCAAATGCCTCTGCCCGCAGGGGGACCGGCGCAACAGGGAGGCGTCGGACGCGGGGGACCGGCGCAACAGCCGCAGCACACCCGCAGGATCAGGCCGGGCCGAGGCATCTCCGGACCTCCCGGGGGCGCTCGCCGAATTGAAGATCGAGGGAAGAGTTGCCCTGCTGGCCAACCTGGCCATCTCGTGGGGAGAGGCGGAAATCGCCCATGCGGCTGACGAGCTGGCCCATGCCGGGATGAAGGGAGAAACGGAGGCGCTTATCCGCCATTCAGCAAGAGCCGGAAAGGATTCGACAGAGGTCGCGGTCGCCCTCGCCATGCTCCGCGTGCAGCCTGGATAAACTGTGCTGAAATCCCAGTCGGCGACGGAAGGAGCCGAATATTTCCACTGAATTTCATCACCCAATGTGCGCCATTGCGTATCGTCAAACCTTGCACGGGAAAGGCCCGGCCACCTGGCTACCAACCTGAGCCGGCACCTTCCCCGCGGAAACATCCCGACTAGTCCACTGATCAGGAGCTTCAGTTGAAGTGTAAGGCTGCCCTGGCGTTCCTCGCCAGGAAGATCAAGACTGCCCGCTACCGCCTTCCTCCCGCCGGCGCGCGCTCCGGAAGGGAGGCACGGAAGTGGCCCTCGCCGCAGACGCAGCGTCGGATGCGGTTCCTCCGCTGGGCACTCACGGTTCAGGCTCTGAAGGGCGCGGTGTCAGCAGTTGCGGGGGTGGCCGCCCTTTGGCTGCTGCAGACCCTCGCCGACCTGATCTTGCATCTCTGACCAGAGGCAGTTCAGGGCGCCGTCAGCCATCGCAGGCCACCCCCTGCCCGAGCCACTCTCGGTCCACCCACCCGAGAAGGGCTGGCTCCAACGGCTGAAAGACGCAAACGCGATCCCGCCGGCGCCACTCCGGCCGGCCCTCGTCCGGGACGAAGAGGTCGTGGGTTCAAATCCCGCCACCCCGACCGTGAACATCACGTCAGGCTCGGCGCTGAGAGATCAGCACCGGGCCTGATCTGCTGTGTAGGGCCGTTGGACGCGCTTTCCTGATCGTTTTCCGGGCATGCCTCAGGTGTTCTCGCCGGGCCGTCTTCGACGAAGGGATCGGGCGTGGAGAGCATCACCAAGAACAGGCAGTCCGCCGCCGCCCTGCGTGCCATGGTCGGGCGCGCCTACGGTGACGACCGGGTCCCCGCCGGGGACGGGTGGGCCGCCGAGCTGGGGCACGGGTGGTTCAACGTCGCGTATCGCATCCGGCTGCGGGACGGGGCCGAGGTCGTGGTGAAGATCGCTCCGCCGCCGCGGGTGGAGGTGATGACGTACGAGCGCGGTGCCATGGCGGTCGAGCTGCGCATGCTGGAGTTGCTGCGTACGCGTACCTCCGTGCCGGTTCCCGCCGTCGACTTCGCCGACCGGAGTCGCGAGGTGTGCGACGCCGACTACTTCTTCATGCCGTACATCGACGGCGACAACCTCGGCGTCGTCGCGAAGCACCTTCCCGCTGCCGCGCGCGACTCCCTGATGGAGCAGGTCGGTGCGGCCAACCGGGAGATCAACTCCGTCCGCGGGGACGCCTTCGGGCCGCTCGCCGGGCCCGGGGGGCCGAGTTGGCGGGCGGTGTTCAGCGGGATGGTCGAGGACGTCCTCGCCGACGGCGAGCGCCGGGGCGTCGACCTCGGCTGGGACTACGGCGCCGTGCGCGCCGTCTTCGACGCCCACGCCGGCAGCCTCGACGAGGTGACCGAGCCGCGCCTCGTCGAGTGGGACCTGTGGGCCGGCAACGTCATGGTCCGCGACGGCAGGATCGTCGGGGTCATCGACCATGAACGCGCCTTCTTCGGCGACCCGTTGATCGAGTCCGGCTTCGCCGGCACCCAGTTGGCGGACTTCGGCCACCCGGAGCCCTTCATGCGGGGATACGGCCACCCGGAGCTGACCGGCACCCAGCAGGTGCGCCGCCGCCTGTACTGCCTGCATCTGATGCTGATCATGGTCATCGAGACCGTGTACCGGGGGCACACCGACAGCAGGCAGTACGACTGGGCCCGTATCCGCCTCGACGAGGCCATGGCCCTGTTCGGCCGCACCCGTCGCTGACCTCGCCCCGCTCACTCACGGCGCACGCGCCGCTCCTGCCCGTATGCTGGACATGCGGAGCGATGGCGCGTCTCGGCGAAGGGGAACGGCGTGGCGGACGTCTTCATCTCCTACGCGGCGGAGGATCGCGCGTGGGCGGGGGAACTGGCGGCGGGGCTCCGGCGCAACGGGGTGCGGGTCTTCTTCGACGAGTGCAGTCTGCTGCCCGGCGATGTCGTCGTCCATCAGCTGGAAGCGGCCATACGCCGTTCCACGCACGGAATTCAGGTGCTCAGCCCGGTGGCCGTGCACAAGCCCTGGGTGCTGCAGGAGTACGCGGCGCTGCTGACCGCCTCGACGGAGCGCGGGCTGCGGCTCATTCCCGTACTCCACAGCGACGTCGATATCGGTGCGCTGCCTTTCGCCGCCACCCGATTATGGGTCGATTTCCGGGATGCCGCCGGGCAGGCTTTCCACGACAAGGTGAGCGAGTTGGCCCGGGTGATCCTGGGCGAAGGGGCCCGCGGCGACGTCGAGTCGGAGGCCATGGCGCTACGCGACCGGGCCGCCCGTTCCGTCGACGTACCGGCAGAGCCCTCCTTCGTCGTCTGCTACGCGCGTCAGGAAAGTGACTATGCGCGCCGGTTGCTGCCCGCGCTGTCCCGGGCCGGCCTTCCCGTATGGTCCATCAGCCATCTGACGTGGGGCGACGATGTGCTGTGGACGATACGCGCGCAGATCCGGCACGCGCTGGGGATCGTCGTCCTGATGTCCCCGGAGGCCGAGAACTCCGAGGACATCACCCGGGAAATCCTGGAGGGGCAGCGCCACAGCCGCCCCTTCTTTCCCATTCTGGTCCGCGGCGACCGGCACTTCCTGCTGGCGAGCACCTGGCATTTCGACGCCCGTACGGGCGCACTCCCCGGGCACGTCGAACTCGATCTGCTCCGCCGCCTCCGGGA
>NZ_JACBXC010000300.1 GCF_013870535.1 Streptomyces phytophilus
GCTGTGAGCGCGGTCCACGTCCTGGCCGGATCGTACGTACGCGCCCTGCGGGCGCCGCTGCGCTTGGCGGTCGGCATGACAGGAGCGTACGACCGATGTGTGACAACCCGGTCGTGTGCCACGATGCGCGCATGCCTATCGCCGACCGCTACCTCGCAGAAGACGAGTCGCTGGTGTACGTGACCCGCCAGCACTGGACCACGCTGGTCAACGAGTTCCTCGCGCTGTGCGTCATCGCGGTGGCCGCCGGGGCGCTCGTCTGGTGGCTGCCGACGGACGAGGACTGGGGGAAGTACACGAGCTTCGGGGTGCTGGCGGTGGGGGCGATCTTCGCCTGCTACTTCTGGCTCGTCCCGCTGCTGCAGTGGCGCAGCACCATGTACATCCTCACCACCAAGCGGCTGCACAAGCGCAGCGGCTTCCTGTCCAAGTCCGGCCGCAGCATCCCCCTGTCGCGCGTCAACGACGTGTCGTTCCGCGCCAACCTGTGGGAGCGGATCATGCGCTACGGGACCCTCAACGTGCAGTCCGCGTCCGAGCAGGGCGTGATGACGCTGCGGCACGTACCCGACCCGGAGGGCCTGAAGGCCGAGATCTACCGGGCCGTGGACGCCCTCGGGGGCGGCGGCGGGACCGGTCGGCCGCCGGCCCACTGACCCCGCACCCGAGGGACCGCTCACTCAGGCGAACAGCTCCGGGATCGTCCGCTCGTACGTCTCCCGCAGCTCCGCCAGCGGAATGCCGAAATGGCCCTGGAGCTCGACGGCGTCGCCGTCGACCACGCCGATCCGCGTGGCCGGCAGGCCCCGCGCGCCGCACATGTCGGTGAACCGCATCTCCTCGCTCCGCGGCACCGCCACCACCGCGCGGCCCTGCGACTCCGAGAACAGGAACACCGCCGGCTCCAGCGTTTCCGGCACCACCAGCCGCGCGCCGTGGCCGCCCTTCAGGCAGGACTCGACCACCGCCTGGACCAGCCCGCCGTCCGACAGGTCGTGCGCCGCGTCGATCATGCCGTCGCGGGAGGCGGAGATCAGGATCTCGGCGAGCAGCCGCTCCCGCTCCAGGTCGACGGCCGGGGGCAGCCCGCCCAGGTGCTCGTGGACCACCTGCGACCAGGCCGAGCCGCCCAGCTCCTCCTTCGTCTCGCCGAGGAGGTAGAGCAGTTGGCCCTCCTGCGCGAACGCCATCGGCGTGCGCCGCGCCACGTCGTCGATCACGCCGAGCACGCCGACGACCGGCGTCGGGTGGATCGGCTGGTCGCCGGTCTGGTTGTAGAGGGAGACGTTGCCGCCGGTCACGGGGGTGCCCAGGGTGCGGCAGGCGTCGGCCAGGCCGCGGCACGCCTCGGCGAACTGCCACATCCCCGCCGGGTCCTCCGGCGAGGGAAAGTTGAGGCAGTCGGTGACCGCGAGCGGGCGGGCGCCGGTGGCGGCGACGTTGCGGTACGACTCCGCCAGCGCCAGCTGCGCGCCCGCGTACGGGTCGAGCTTGGCGTACCGGCCGTTGCCGTCGGTGGCCAGCGCGACGCCGAGGCCGGTCTCCTCGTCGATGCGGATCATGCCGGAGTCCTCGGGCTGCGCCAGGACGGTGTTGCCGAGGACGAAGCGGTCGTACTGCGAGGTGATCCACGACTTGTCCGCCTGGTTCGGCGAGCCGACGAGCCGCAGGACCTGTGCGCGCAACCCGTCGCCGTCCGCGGGGCGCGGGAGCTTCGCGGCGTCGTCGGCCCGGAGCGCGTCGAGCCAGCCGGGGCGGGCCATCGGCCGCTCGTAGACCGGGCCGTCGTGGGCGACGGTGCGCGGCGGTACGTCGACGATCTGCTCGCCGTGCCAGTAGATCTCCAGCCGGTCGCCGTCGGTGACCTCGCCGATGACGGTGGCGGTGACGTCCCACTTCTCGCAGATGGCGAGGAAGCGGTCGACCTTCGCGGGCTCCACGACCGCGCACATCCGCTCCTGCGACTCGCTCATGAGGATCTCCTCGGGCGAGAGCGTCGCGTCGCGCAGCGGTACGACGTCGAGTTCGACGCGCATGCCGCCGGTGCCGTTGGAGGCCAGCTCGGAGGTGGCGCAGGAGAGCCCGGCCGCGCCGAGGTCCTGGATGCCGACGACGAGGTCCTCGTGGAACGCCTCCAGGGTGCACTCGATGAGCAGCTTCTCCTGGAAGGGGTCGCCGACCTGGACGCTGGGGCGCTTGGAGGGCTTCGCATCGTCGAAGGTCTCGGAGGCCAGGATGGAGGCGCCGCCGATGCCGTCGCCGCCGGTCCGCGCGCCGTAGAGGATGACCTTGTTGCCGACGCCCGCGGCCTTGGCGAGGTGGATGTCCTCGTGCCGCATGACGCCGACGCAGAGGGCGTTGACCAGCGGGTTGCCCTGGTAGCAGGGGTCGAAGACGACCTCGCCGCCGATGTTGGGCAGGCCCAGGCAGTTGCCGTAGCCGCCGATGCCGGCGACGACACCGGGCAGCACGCGCTTGGTGTCGGGGTGGTCCGCGGCGCCGAAGCGCAGCGGGTCCATCACGGCGACGGGGCGCGCGCCCATGGCGATGATGTCGCGGACGATGCCGCCGATGCCGGTGGCGGCGCCCTGGTAAGGCTCCACGTACGAGGGGTGGTTGTGCGACTCGACCTTGAACGTGACGGCGTAGCCCTGGCCGACGTCGACGACGCCCGCCTGCTCGCCGATGCCGACGAGGAGGGCGTCGGAGGGCGGAGCCTTGTCGCCGAACTGCTTGAGGTGCACCTTGCTCGATTTGTACGAGCAGTGCTCGGACCACATGACCGAATACATGGCCAGTTCCGCGCCGGTCGGGCGGCGGCCGAGGATCTCGCGGATCTGCTCGTACTCGTTGTGCTTCAGACCGAGTTCGGCCCAGGGCTGCTCGGCGTCGGGCGAGCCGGAGGCGTACGCGACGGTATCGAAGGTCACGCTCGCTCACTCCTTCGCGCGCGGAGGTCCAGTCGGTCGTGGCTCAGGGCGCGAACTCGCTCCCTCGCCGTTCCGGTATCGAGGGGCGTGCGCGTCATGCGTGGACCAGCCTCTTGAGGATCGAGGTGAAGAAGGCCAGGCCGTCGGTGCGGCCGGTGCCGACGAGGGCTTCGACGGCGTGCTCGGGGTGGGGCATGAGGCCGACGACGTTGCCCGCCTCGTTGGCGATGCCGGCGATGTCGCGCAGCGAGCCGTTGGGGTTGCCGTCCAGATAGCGGAAGACGACGCGGCCGGCGGCCTCCAGCTCGTCGAGCGTACGTTCGTCCGCGGTGTACCGGCCGTCGATGTTCTTCAGCGGGATGTGGATGTCCTGGCCCGCGGCGTAGTCGGCGGTCCAGGCCGTGCCCGCGTTCTCCACCCGGAGCTTCTGGTCCCGGCAGATGAAGTGGAGGTGGTTGTTGCGCAACATCGCGCCGGGCAGCAGATGAGTTTCCGTGAGCACCTGGAAGCCGTTGCAGATGCCGAGGACCGGCATACCGGACCTGGCCTGCTCCACCACCGTATCCATCACGGGCGCAAAGCGGGAAATGGCGCCCGCGCGCAGATAGTCCCCGTAACTGAAACCGCCCGGCAGCACCACCGCGTCGACCTGCCGCAGATCCTTGTCCCGGTGCCAGAGCGGGACCGGCTCGGCGCCCGCCAGCCGAACCGCCCGCAGCGCGTCGCGGTCGTCGAGAGATCCCGGAAAGGTGACGACGCCGATACGAGCGGTCACTTCGCCTCTCCCCGGTGCGCGACTTCCTCGACACGTACGGTGAAGTCCTCGATGACGGTGTTCGCAAGGAACGTCTCGGCCATTGTGTTGATCTGGTCGAGGGCGGCGTCGTCGACCGGTCCCTCCACTTCGAGCTCGAAGCGCTTGCCCTGGCGGACGTCGGCGATCCCGGCGAAGCCGAGGCGCGGCAGCGCACGCTGCACCGCCTGCCCCTGCGGGTCGAGGATCTCCGGCTTGAGCATGACGTCGACTACGACGCGGGCCACTGGCTACTCCCGGTAAGGGTTGTGAAGAAGCGGTGACGACAGCGTACCTTGCGGACAAATCTACCCGGGTAGATATGCGCCCGGCCGGTTACGGTTCCGCATCGCCCGTGATATCCACTTGGGTAAAGGGTCGAATAAAAGTAGGGTCCGCATTGCGACGTGACACGCGGGCCAAATTGCTCGGCTTCCGCAACTGATTCCGTCGCGATACAAAGGGTAAAGCACTGATCAAAAATGAGCCGGCGCTCCCGCAGCCCCGGTCTTCCGCGCAGGTCGCGCGGCGGGCGGGAAAGCGGCAGGCGCGACCGACGGAAGGACCGGTTTCGTGGCGCAGCGCGTAGTGGTCAGCCTCTTCGACGACATCGACGGCGGAGAAGCGACCGAGACGGTCAACTTCGGACTCGACGGGAAGTCGTACGAGATCGATCTCAATGCCTCGAACGCCAAGAAACTGCGCAGCACGCTCGCGCCCTTCCTGCGGGCCGGGCGGAAGCAGGCCGCGTCCGGCCGGGCGTTCACCCGCACGGACATCGCGCCCAACCCCGCCACCGTGCGCGCCTGGGCCGGGTCGCAGGGCATGGAGGTGCCGGCCAGAGGGCGCATCCCCAAGAAGGTCTACGAGGCGTTCGAAGCCGCGCACTGACACCGCTGCCGGCCGCGCGCACGACCGTGCGCCGGCCGGGCATCCTGCCGTCCACCGGGCCGTCTTCGGGCCGTTCGGCGGCCCGGCTTGCCATCTGCCCCCGGGGATCCGATAGAGTCGGGGCACACGCCAAGGGGAGACCCCCCGAGGCCACGCGGGTGTAGCTCAGTAGTAGAGCGCCCTCTTTCCAAGAGGGAGGCGCAGTGTGCGATTCCTGTCACCCGCTCCGCCACAAAAGCCCTGTGAGTAGTGGGGTAGAGTGGAGCACGCGCCGGACGATGAGAGTCGTTCGGATGCACGCGGACGTGGCTCAGTTGGTAGAGCATCACCTTGCCAAGGTGAGGGTCGCGAGTTCGAATCTCGTCGTCCGCTCAGTGGAGGGCCCCGGCTTCGGCCGGGGCTCTTTTCGTGTTCCCGGAAGTCCGCCGCCATGACATCTGTCATCGCCTCCGATGACAGCGTGCACTGCACCCGCGGCCGCGGCGGCGGAAGTCTGAAGACATGGTCAGTGCACAGGAGAACGTGATCAGCGCAGCGGGGCTGCGGCGCGCCTACGGGGACTTCGAGGCGGTACGGGGCGTCGACTTCGCCGTCCGCCGGGGCGAGTTGTTCGCCCTGCTGGGCACCAACGGCGCCGGCAAGACCTCCACCGTCGAGCTGCTGGAAGGGCTGGCGGAGCCCAGCGGGGGCGAGGTGCGGGTGCTGGGGCGTGACCCGTACCGCGAGCGCGGGCAGGTGCGCCCGTACACCGGCGTGATGCTTCAGGAGGGCGGGATGCCCTCGCAGCTCACGGTCGCCGAGACGGTACGGATGTGGGCCGGCTGCACCGCGCGGCCGCGGCCCGTCGCGGAGGCGCTGGAGCTGGTCGGGCTCTCCGACCGGCGGGACGTCCGGGTGTCGCAGCTGTCCGGCGGCGAGCGGCGGCGGCTCGACCTGGCGCTCGCGCTGCTCGGCCGGCCCGAGGTGCTCTTCCTCGACGAGCCGACCACCGGCCTCGACGCCGAGGGGCGGCACGCGACGTGGGACCTGGTGCGCGAACTGCGCGCAGGCGGCACGACCGTACTGCTCACCACGCACTACCTGGAGGAGGCGGAGGAGCTGGCGGACCGGCTGGCGATCATGGCCGGCGGGCGGATCGCCGCGGCCGGCACCGTCGAGGAGATC
>NZ_JACBXC010000301.1 GCF_013870535.1 Streptomyces phytophilus
ATCCGGCTGGCCCGCTCGCCCACCCCGCCGAGCCAGTCCGTCATCTTCGACATAAAGGTCCTCACGCCGCCTACGGTCCCGCCGCAGTCCCGTCCGTCACCCGCACGACCGTACACGGGTCATGCCTGCGGGCGCGGCCCGCTCCGGCCAACTGGGGTCGGCCGTCGATCTCCCGTCGTTCGCGGCGCAGGCGGGGGACCGACGACAGACCCTAGGACGTGCCCGGCGCGGACGGCGGTTCCGCGGGCATGCGAAACGCCCCCGGCTGTGAAGCCGGGGGCGTGTCACACGCGGGTGGCGCGGGGTGCTGCGCCGTGGTTCAGTACCAGCCGTTGGCCTGCCAGAACTCCCAGCCGCCGCAGGCGCTGCCGTAGCGGTCGTTCATGTAGTTCAGGCCCCACTCGATCTGAGTGGCCGGGTTGGTCTGCCAGTCGGCGCCGGCCGAGGCCATCTTCTCGCCGGGCAGCGCCTGCATCAGCCCGTACGCACCGGAACTCGGGTTGGTGGCGGTGTAGTCCCAGCCCGACTCGTGGTCGACGATGTTGCTGAAGCACTGGTACTGGTCGGCCGGCACCATCTGCCGGGCCATGGCCTGTACGTCGGCGACGGAATAGGACGACTGCGGGGCGAAGTCGCCCGCGTCGGCGGATGCCGACTCGGACTCGGCCGCCGCCGAGCGGCTGGCCGCCTCGGCGGCCTCCCGCTCCTTCTCCGCGGCCTCTTCGGCCGCCTTGCGCTCCGCGGCCTCCTTCTTCTCCTCCGCGGCCTGGGCGGCGGACTTGCGTGCCGCCTCCTCGGCCGCCTTGCGGGCGTCCGTGTGTGCGGCGTCGGCCTGGGCGTCCGCCTGCTCCGTGAGGGAGGCGGTCTGCACCTGGGCCGTAGCGCCAGCGGGTACGTCGGCGAGGAGTGTCGCGTCGGCGGCGGTCGCCTCGACGTTGGCCGTCGAGTCGTCGCCCTTCTCCGCGCCCGTGGCCACACCGACGACAGCGCCGACAGAGGTGACCGCGGTGGCGGAAGCCACGGCGAAACCCCGGACCGAAATCCGGCTCACACAAAGTCCTTCCAGCGTCGCCCGCTTCGGTGACCTCGCGGACGCGTCCCTGCCCCTGACACTGGCCTCCCCTTGTTCCGGACCGCCGACTGTGGCGGACCGACTGGTCACGGGAGGCGCGGGCCCGGCAGCCCCCGCGTCCGCGGGGACCAGTACTGCGCTCGGGCGGCGTACGGCGGCTCTGTTCAGTTGAGTCGTGCTGCACCGGGGTCGGTGCCGGGCCGTACGCAGGGCCTGACGAGTCCCAGACTCTGCCGGAGACGGACACCCGGACGCAATTCCCCGTCCAGTGGGAAAGCTCACACCGCGTTTGCCCCTCGCTGTTGACGGAAACCCGTGCGAAGCACTGGGCGCAACAGCTAAGCTGCTGCGCCCAGTTCACACGTTCAGGAAGAAGCATGGGGAGCAGTATCCCGTTATACCCGGCCGTCTTCCAGCATTTCGGTCACCAGCGCGGCGATCGGCGACCGCTCCGAGCGGTTGAGCGTCACATGGGCGAAGAGCGGGTGCCCCTTCAGCTTTTCGACGACGGCCACCACGCCGTCGTAGCGGCCGACGCGCAGATTGTCCCGCTGTGCCACGTCATGGGTGAGTACGACGCGGGAGTTGGTCCCGATCCGCGAGAGCACGGTCAGCAGGACGTTCCGCTCCAGCGACTGCGCCTCGTCGACGATCACGAACGAGTCGTGCAGCGAACGGCCCCGGATGTGGGTCAGCGGCAGCACTTCGAGCATGCCGCGCGCGATGACCTCCTCGATCACCTCGCGCGAGGTGACCGCGGACAGGGTGTCGAACACCGCCTGCGCCCACGGGCTCATCTTCTCGGCCTCGGTGCCCGGCAGGTAGCCGAGCTCCTGGCCGCCGACCGCGTACAGCGGCCGGAAGACCATCACCTTCTGGTGCTGCCGGCGCTCCAGCACCGACTCCAGGCCCGCGCAGAGCGCCAGCGCGGACTTGCCCGTACCGGCGCGCCCGCCCATCGACACGATGCCGACGTCCTCGTCCACCAGCAGGTCCAGGGCGATCCGCTGCTCGGCGCTGCGGCCGTGGATCCCGAAGACCTCCCGGTCGCCGCGGACCAGCCGGATCCGCCCGTCGGGGGTGACCCGGCCGAGGGCCCGGCCGCGCTCGGACTGCAGCACGAGCCCGGTGTGCACCGGCAGCTCGTCCGCCTCCGGCACCGAGACGACCTCCGAGGCGAACAGTTCGTCGACCTGCTCGCCGCTGAGCATCAGCTCGGACATCCCCGTCCAGCCGGAGTCCGTGATGGCCAGCTCCGCGCGGTACTCCTCGGCGGCCAGTCCCACGGACGACGCCTTGATGCGCAGCGGCAGGTCCTTGGAGACGACGGTGACGTCCTGCCCCTCGGCCTGGAGGTTGCGCGCGACGGCCAGGATGCGGGAGTCGTTGTCGCCCAGGCGCCCGTGCTGGTTGAGGAGGGCGACGGGAAGCACCCCGATGTCGGTGTGGTTCAGCTCCACGCGCAGCGTGCCGCCGAGGTCGCCCAGCGGGATCGGCGCGTCGAGCCGGCCGTGCTTGACCCGGAACTCGTCGAGCTGGCGGAGCGCCTGGCGGGCGAAGTAGCCCAGCTCCGGATGGTGCCGCTTGGCTTCGAGCTCGGTGACCACCACGACGGGCAGCACCACCTCGTGTTCGTCGAACCGCGCCATGGCCCTGGGGTCGGCCAGCAGGACGCTCGTGTCGAGGACATAGGTGCGCCGGTCAGGCTTCTTGCTGTTCACCACGGATGGACGAACCCCCTCGGATGAGGTCGGCACGCGACGGAGTCGCGGGGATCGGGCCGGGCGTCCGGTCCCGTGCGGCCACGCGGGCGCGCAGGACCGGGCCCCGGCCCTCCGCTCCGTCCGTACGTGCGATGGTGCGCTGCGCACGGACCTCGTGATGCGGCACGTGGTGCAAAGGGCCCTCCCGGGCGGGCGGTGCGGTGGACCGCCTGCTAGCACGGATATTCCCTCGCGAGCCCCGGGGCATGCAATGCCTGTGACCGACGGGCCGAAACGGTGGCTATCTGGTAGGAGAGGGGTAAAGGGCGCGCCGGGGTGGTTTCAGCCGCCGAAACGGCGGTGGCGGGCCGCGTAGTCGCGCAGGGCGCGCAGGAAGTCGACGCGGCGGAACGCGGGCCAGAAAACCTCGCAGAAGTAGTACTCGGAGTGCGCCGACTGCCACAGCATGAACCCCGACAGCCGCTGTTCGCCGCTGGTCCGGATCACCAGGTCGGGATCGGGCTGGCCGCGGGTGTAGAGGTGCTGCGCGATGTGCTCCACCTCGACGGTCTCGGCCACGTCGGCGAGCGTACGGCCCTGGTCGGCGGCGTCGCCGAGCATCGAGCGGACGGCGTCGGCGATCTCCTGCCGGCCGCCGTAGGCGACGGCGACGTTGACCAGGACGGCGCCGCTGCCGGCCCCCGTGCCCACGTCGAGGGTGGCCTCCTCCGCCTCCTTGAGGATCCGCTGGGTCTGCATGGGCAGCAGGTCGAGGTTGCCGACGTGGTGCACCCGCGCGCCGCCGCGCACGGCGACGCCGGAGACGGCCTCCTCGATGATGGCGAGCAGCGGGTTCAGCTCGGGCTCCGGCCGGTCCAGGTTGTCGGTGGACAGCAGCCAGAGCGTGAGCACCTCGACGTCCGTCTCGCGGCACCAGCGGATCAGCTCGTGGATCTTCTCGGCGCCGGCCTGGTGGCCCTGCTCGGTGGTGCCGCCCGCGGCGCGGGCCCAGCGACGGTTGCCGTCCAGGATGACGCCGATGTGCTTGGGCACACGGGCCGGGTCGAGACGGCGCTCAAGGCGCTTCTCGTATACGCGATACACGATGCCGCGCCAGGTCATCCCGCGTTCAGCCCTTCCGTCGTACGTTCGGAGTACCCCCCGGAAGGCGCCACAGTACTGCCGGTTGTGCCACAGTCCTGTCACAGGGGCGCACCGGGTTCGTGATAGGCAGGTTTTGTGAACAGTCTTTTGCCTTACCTGCCAGCAGACACCCGCTACGACGCCATGACCTACCGCCGGACGGGTCGCAGCGGCCTGAAGCTCCCGGAGATCTCCCTCGGTCTCTGGCACAACTTCGGCGACGACCGCTCCCTGGAGTCGCAGCGCGCGATCCTGCGGCGCGCGTTCGACCTCGGCGTGACCCACTTCGACCTGGCGAACAACTACGGCCCGCCGCCCGGCTCCGCGGAGGAGAACTTCGGCCGGATCTTCGCCGCCGACTTCCGCCCGTACCGCGACGAGCTGGTGCTGTCGACCAAGGCGGGCTACCTGATGCAGCCGGGGCCGTACGGCGAGTGGGGCTCGCGCAAGTACCTGCTGTCGTCGCTGGACGCGTCGCTGGCCCGCATGGGCGTGGAGTACGTCGACATCTTCTACTCGCACCGCTTCGACCCGGACACCCCGCTGGAGGAGACGATGGGCGCGCTGGCGTCCGCCGTGCAGCAGGGCAAGGCGCTGTACGTCGGCGTCTCCTCGTACACCGCGGAGCAGACGCGCGAAGCCGCCCGGCTGCTGCGGGAGATGGGCGTACGGCCGCTCATCCACCAGCCCTCGTACTCGATGATCAACCGCTGGACCGAGGACGACGAGCTGCTCGACACCCTGGAGGCGGAGGGTATGGGCTGCATCTCCTTCGCGCCGCTGGCGCAGGGGATGCTGACCGACAAGTACCTGAACGGCATCCCGGAGGGTTCGCGGGCCGCGCAGAACAAGTCGCTGGACCCGGAGCTGCTGACGGACGAGGTCGTCCGGCGGCTGCGCGGGCTGAACGGGATCGCGCGCGGGCGCGGGCAGTCGCTGGCGCAGCTCGCGCTGGGCTGGGTGCTGCGCGATCCGCGGATGACGTCGGCGCTCATCGGCGCGTCGAGCGTGGCGCAGCTGGAGGCGAACGTCGCGGCGCTGGGCGCGGCGGAACTGACGGCGGCGGAGCTGGCGGAGATCGACGGGTTCGCCAGGACGACGAGCGGCGTGAACATCTGGGCCGGACGCGGCTGAGAGCCCGTGTTGCAGGGGCCCGGCAGGGTCCCGTCCGCAGAAAGGGAACGGGCCGGTCCGTGGGGGGGATACGGACCGGCCCGAGGGGGGGAGTTCCACCATAACCCAGGGTGAGGGGTGCTCAGTACCGGAACGGACGGGACACCTCGAAAAGTGCTCGCTCCGTGACGGTCCGTATACGAACTCCGCTGCGATCAGGTCACTCGCACGGGGCGGTACGCGGCTCACAGGAGTGGTTCGGGGGGCGTGCGGGGCGTACGGGCGGACCCGTGCCCGCGCCGCTCAGCCGGCCGCCAGTCCGCCGGCGACGAGCCCCGCGAAGGCTCCGACGATCATGAACGGGCCGAACGCGATGCCCGTCTTCCGGCCGACCCGGCGGGCGGCCAGCATGGTGACCGCGTACCCCGCGCCCAGCAGCAGACCGGCGAACGAGCCGGTGAACAGGACGTCCCAGCCGTACCAGCCGAGCGCGACGCCCAGCACGAGGGCCAGCTTCACGTCCCCGAAGCCCATGCCGGCGGGGTTGATGAAGAAGAGCACGAAGTAGGCCGCCCCCAGCGCGATACCGCCCAGGACGGCGCGCGTCCACGATCCCGCGCCTCCTATGAGCGCCGCACCCCCCAGCAGCACCACGGCCGCCCCCGCGAGCGGCAGCGTCAGGACGTCCGGAAGCCGCCGCACCGCCCGGTCGACGGCGAAGAGCAGCACGCCGAACGGCGCCA
>NZ_JACBXC010000302.1 GCF_013870535.1 Streptomyces phytophilus
TCACCGCGCTGCGCGGCGCCCTCCAGGCCGTCTACCGGCAGACCGCGCAGACCAGCGACGAGAAGGGCGAGGTGACCAAAAAGGACCTCGCGCTGCTCGGCTGGGACACCGCGCTCGTCCAGGAGGCCGTCTCCACGCTGCTCGGCACGCTCGCGTACACCGTCTCGACCGACGCCGTACCCGACGCGCTGTACCGGCTTTCGGGCATCCCGGTCCGCTACGACGGCGAGACGGGGCTGCTGGTGTTCACCGGGCCGATGACGAACGCCCAGCGGGAGACGCTGCTCGGGCTGCCCGGCGCGACGACGGCCTGGCGCGCCGCCGTGCAGACCCTCTACGACGCACCCCGCACCTTCACCGCCACCCGGATGAAGGCGCTGCGCCCGCCGCTGTACGCCGCGCCCCTCGACACCGAGCCGCCCGCGCTGCAACTCCCGGCGAAGCTGTCCGGCACCGTGTTCTACGACGTGTCCCGCCGGACGCTGTGCTCGCGGGCCTACCTGCCGCCCGACGACCTCGCCGCGGTCCGCGCCGGCTGGGACGACGCGGCGTACCGGCAGGCCGTCGACACCCTGGCGCGGGTCCAGGACGAACCGCCCGCGCCCGCCGACGTGTTCCTCACCGCCGCCGACCGGCGCGCCCTGTTCGACGGCAGGACCTCGCCCGCCGCCCGCTTCCGGCTCGTACTGGAGCGGCTGAACCCGCACCTGCGCCGCGCGCTGAGCGAGACCACGGTGAAGCAGCAGGTGGGCCAGGCCGCGGGGCTGGACGCGGCGAGCGCGGACGTGCTGCTGGGCACCTGGCTGCGCTCGCCCTCGAAGCCGACCGCGCTGCAGGACTTCCTCGCGCCGCGGTTCGTCGGCAGCGACCCGGCGGTGGCGGTGACGCCGCGGGGCTTCCCCGAGCAGTTCACCACCCTGGTGCTGGTGCACCGCGTGGCGCTGCTGCTGTCCCGGCTGTCGGTGACCGCGGAGGAGATCCCGTGGCTCTTCGGGTACGCGGCGTCCGGCGGCTGGCTCGACCCGAACGCGCTGCCGACCCAGGTGCTGCCCGGCCCGTCGCCGCTGTTCGCGCGGTTCGTACGGCTGCTGGGTCTGGCGCGGCTCCGCGACCGGATCCCCGGCCGGGCACCCGCACTCCAGGCCGTGTTCGCCGCGGCCCGCGTCCCCGGTGCCGCGATCGCGGACGTGCTCGCCGAACTCGCCCGGCAGACGCAGTGGGACCGCGCCGACCTCGACGTGCTCACCGGCAGCGGCCTGCTCGACCTCACCGCGCCCGCCGACTTCTACGGCGAGGAGGGCCTGCTGCAACTGCTCGCCGCGATCACCCTGGTGCACAAGCTCGGCGTGTCCGCGGAGCGGGCGGCCGAGTGGCTGCCGGAGGACCTCGCCCCGCAGGCCGCGCAGTCGGCCTGGCAGGCGGCGAAGGCCCGGCACAGCCTGGCCGACTGGCCCGCGGCCGGGGGGACGCTGCGCGACGCGCTGCGCGACAAGCAGCGGGCGGCGCTGGTCGGCCATCTGATCGCCAACCCCCGCCTCGACCACGACGACCGGCCGTACTGGCACGACACCAACACGCTCTTCGACTACTTCCTCGTCGACGTGGAGATGGGCCCCGCCCAGCTCACCACGCGGATCGCGCAGGCGATCTTCAGCGTGCAGCTCTACATCCAGCGCATCCAGCTCAATCTGGAGGACATCTTCGTCCGCCCGAACGAGGAGTACTGGCGGCGCTGGGAGTGGATGAAGGCGTACCGGCTGTGGGAGGCGAACCAGAAGGTCTTCCTCTACCCGGAGAACTACTTCGAGCCGGACCTGCGGCTCGGCAAGTCGCCCCAGTTCGCGGAGCTGGAGAACGAGCTGATGCAGAAGGAGCTGACCGAGGCCAACGCGGAGAAGGCGTTCCTGCACTACCTGGAGAAGCTCGACGACATCGCGCACCTGCGGCCCATCGGCTCGTACCGGCACGCCGGGCCGGACGGCGAGACGGTGTACGTCTTCGCCCGCACCGAATCGTCCCCCGGCGGCTACTACTTCCGCCGCTGGGAGAACCGCACCACCTGGTCGCCGTGGGAGAAGGTCGACCTGGACTTCGAGACCGACGCGATCGTCCCCATCGTGTGGAACGGCCACCTGTACCTGTTCTGGACGTCGCTGACCGAGCAGCAGGAGAAGGTGCCCTTCAAGCTCGAACCGGGCGCGGACCTGCCGGACCCGCTGAAGTACTGGAAGATCCAGCTCCACTGGAGCCGGTACGCGGACGGCGGCTGGGAGGCCAAGAAGCTGGCCGACGGCGCGCTGTTCACGCAGCTCCGCTTCGGCATCCCCGCCGCCGCGAACATCGACACGTACGTGCTGCTGCCCGAGATCGACACCGCGACCGGGGACCTGCTGCTGTGGCTGGTGTACAGCGACGTCATCTCGCCGAACCCCACGCACCACATCTCGGGGAACTTCCGCTTCAGCCTGCGGAACAGCGTCTACACCTACTCGATGGAGCTCAGGCCGAGGGAGACGTACACCGGCCCGATGCCGGTGCCCCGCACGAGCTTCACCGTCATCTCCTCCAACGAGCGCGTCGAGGACGAGATCATCCCCGGCCTCGCCTGGGGCCACCTGTCCGTCATCGACCCGACCTCGGAACCGGGCCTCCCCAGCAGCATCTACCTGCTCCAGGCGACCCCCGGGCCGCACCTGTACCGCCACTACGAGTCGCAGCAGTCCGGCGACCGGTCGCAGCGCTACCTCCAGTACTTCTCCGACGGGAGGCGCACCTACCTGCTGGAGGGGTACGACGTGCCGGTCCCGGCGGCGGGGCCGGGGCAGGCCGCCGACGGCGACGCGCTGGGGGACGGCGCCTTCGCCGCGGAACTGGCCACGCGGGTCGACTTCCGGTTCATCGCGCTGTACCACCCGCACACCAGCGCGTTCCTGGACGAGTACGCGCGCCACGGGCTCGCCGGCGTGTACGAGCGGAACCTCCAGCTCCATCCGGAGTGGTGGACCGGCCCGTTCGACTTCGCCTCGCCCGACATGTACGACCCGCACACCGGCGACAAGGACCGGATCGTCAAGCCGTACCCCACCGAGTCCGTCTCGTTCGTGCTGGGCGACTCGTACGCCGAGTACAACTGGGAGCTGTTCTTCCACGTGCCGCTGCTGATCGCCGAGCGGCTGTCGGCCGGGCAGCGCTTCGACGAGGCGCTGAAGTGGTTCCACCGGATCTTCGACCCCACGAACCGGGACGCGGACGTCGAGCGGCCGCAGCGCTTCTGGATCACCAAGCCCTTCTTCGAGGCCGGCAGCGACACGTACTACGAGCAGCGCGTCGAACGGGTCCTGGAGAAGGCCGCGGGCGGCGACGAGGAGACGCTGAACGCGGTACGGAACTGGCTCAGGAACCCGTTCCAGCCGGACGCGGTCGCCCGCACCCGCACCACCGCCTACCAGAAGGCCGTGGTGATGAAGTACCTGGACAACCTCATCGCCTGGGGCGACCGGCTGTTCCGTCAGGACACCCTGGAGACCATCAACCAGGCCACCCAGCTCTACGTCCTCGCCGCCGAACTGCTGGGCCGCCGCCCCGAGGAGATCACCCGCCGTACCCCGGACCCGCAGAGCTACCGGCAGCTCCTCGACAGCGACCGGCCGCTCGCCGACGCGGTCGTCGCCGTGGAGAACCTGCTCGCGGGCGGCGCCGCCGGCGCCCGCGGCGACGCGGCGCCGAACCTGCTGCCCGGCGTCAACCTCCGCTGGCTGCAGTACTTCTGCCTCCCCCGCAACGACAAGCTCGCCGGCTACTGGGACACGGTCGCCGACCGGCTGTTCAAGATCCGCAACGCGCTCGACATCGACGGCGTACGGCGCGACGCGGCCCTCTTCGGGCCCCCGATCGACCCCTCCCTGCTCGCGCGGGCCGCCGCCGCGGGCGTCGACCCGGGCCAGGTGCTCGACGACATCAGCGCCCCCCTGCCGCACTACCGCTTCGCCCGGGTGGCCGCCCAGGCGAAGGAACTCGCCGCCCAGGTCCGGGAGTTCGGCGCCCGGCTGCTCGAAGCGCTGGAGAAGCGGGACGCCGAGGCGCTCGCGCGGCTGCGCGCCGGGCACGAGACGGCGCTGCTCGACGCGGCCCGCGAGGTGCGCAGACAGCAGGTGCGGGAGGCCGGCGAGGCGTACGACGCGGCCGTACGGGCCAAGGCCGTCGCCGAGCACCGGCGCGAGTACTACGCGACCCGGGAGTACGTGAACGGGTACGAGACCTCGTACGCCGACCTGTCCGCCACCGCGAAGACCTACCAGTACATCGCGACGGGCATCCAGGCCCTCGGCACCGTCACCAGCCTCCTGGGGCAGGCCAAGGTGGGCTCCCCGTTCACGACCGGATTCGAGTTCGGCGGCAGCAACCTCACCGGCGCCATCAACAGCTCGTCGGGCTCGCTCAGCTCCTACGCCTCGAACCTGACCACCCAGGCGTCGGTGGCCCAGACCCAGGGCGGCTACCAGCGCCGCGCCGAGGACTGGGCCTTCCAGGCGGACCAGGCGCGGCTGGAGGGCGCGCAGCTCGACAAGCAGACGGCCGCGGCCGAGATCCGGCACGCCGTCGCCGAACGGGAGCTGGAGAACCACGACGTGCAGCGGGAGCAGGCCCGGGAGGTCGCGGACTTCCTGAAGGGCAAGTTCACCGGCGCCGAGCTGTACGACTGGATGGTCGGCCGGCTGTCCACCACGTACTTCCAGGCGTACCAGCTCGCCTACGACGTGGCGAAGCGCGCCGAGCGCTCGTGGCGGCACGAACTGGGCGTCGCCGACTCGGACTTCATCACCTTCGGCTACTGGGACAGCCTGCACAGGGGGCTGCTGGCCGGCGACCGGCTGGCCGCCGACCTGGGCCGGCTGGACGCCGCCTACCTGGAGGCCGACGCCCGCGAGTTCGAGCTGACCAAGCGCATCCCGCTCGCGCAGTTCGACCCCGCGGCGCTGCTGCGGCTGAAGGAGACGGGCCGCTGCTTCGTCTCGCTGCCCGAGGCGCTCTTCGACGTCGACGGGCCCGGCCACTACCAGCGGCGGATCAAGAGCGTCGCCCTCACGGTGCCGTGCGTGGCCGGCCCGTACACCTCGGTCAACCTGACCGCGCGGCTGCTGCACAGCAGCGTCCGGATCGACCCGCGGACCTCAGACGGGCAGCCGTACGGCCGTGACAAGGCGGCCGACCCGCGCTTCCGCGACCACACGGGACCCGTCCAGTCGATCGTCACCAGCACCGGCCAGGAAGACGCCGGGCTCTTCGAGACCGACCTGCGCGACGAGCGGTACCTGCCCTTCGAAGGGGAGGGCGCGATCAGCGAATGGCAGCTCGAACTCCCGGCGAAGTTCCGGCAGTTCGACTACGCCTCCGTCACCGACGTGGTGCTGCACATGCGCTACACCGCGCGTGACGGCGGGCCGACGCTGGCCGAGGCCGCCGAGGACGACCTGCGCGACGGGCTCACCCGCTGGGTGCACGCGGGCGGCGGCAAGGGCCTGTTCCGCGCGTTCAGCGGGCGGCGGGAGTACGCGGACCGGTGGGCCCGCTTCCTCTCCCCCGCCGGGACGGAGCCGGCCGCGCTGGAGTTCGCCGTCGCGAAGGACCGCTTCCCGTACCTCTTCCGGGACTTCGGCATCCGCATCGGCAGGGTCGAAGTGGTGCTCGTGCTGTCCCGGGACACCGCGCCGGGCACCGACACCCCGTACCTGCGGCTCTTCCAGGGGGCGCTGCCGGTCCGCGTCACCACTTCG
>NZ_JACBXC010000303.1 GCF_013870535.1 Streptomyces phytophilus
TCGCGGCGGACGCCATCGAGGAGCGGCTGAGACCCGGCTGACCCCGCCGCCCGCAGCGGGGGGCCGGCGCGTACCGCACGCGCACCGCACGACAGTTCAGCGACACACGGAGGAGTTCGAGGAGCAATGGCAGAGATATGCCTGGCCCTGGCCGCGAGCCACACGCCCGGCCTCACCGGCTGGTTCGACAAGGCGCCGGAGCCCGAGCGCCGGGTGGTCACCGAGGCGTACGACGCCGTGCACGACGCCGTCGTCGACTCGGGCGCGGACGTGCTGCTGGTCGTCGGCAACGACCACGTCGCCAACGCCCGGGTGAGCGACTACGCCGACTTCACCTTCGGCCTCGCGGCGGAACACCGCGGCCCCGACGAGTGGTTCAAGCCCTGGCTGCGCGTCGACGACTACACCCTGCCCGGCGACCCCGGCGTCGCCGCCGCCCTCTACGAGGCCGTCCGGGACAGCGGCCCCGGGATGCGCGCCGAGCCCGGCGACCTGCGCTTCGACGACAACCTCTCCGTGCCCACCGCCATGGCCCGGCTCGTCGAGACGGGCGTCCGGGTCGTCCCCGTACTGCAGAACTGCACCGTCCCCCCGGTCCCCGACGAGCGCGCCTGCTACGCCTTCGGTGAGGCGCTCGGCGAGGCGATCCGCACCCGCCTGCCCGACGGGCTGCGCGTGGGCCTGCTCGGCTCCGGCGGGCTGAGCCACGAGCCCGGCGGGCCGCGGTACCTGGACATCGACGAGAAGTTCGACCGCTGGTGGCTCGACCTGCTCCAGGAGGGCGACCACGAGCGGATCCTCACCGAGGCGACGTTCGACCGCATGGAGCAGGCCGGCTCGGGCGGCACCGCGGAGCTGCTGTCGTGGGTGGTGGTCATGGGCGCCATCGGCCCGCGCCCGTGCACCTCCCTGGGGTACGTCGCGGTCGATCAGTGGCGCTGCGGCGTCGGCGCCGTGCAGTGGCACCTGTCCTGACCCGCCGGCACCGGCACCCCCACGACGCCCGACCACTACAGAAGGACACCTGATGGCACTCGACCATTTCGATCCGCAGCTGCGGACGAACGACCTGGTGCAGGAGCTGAAGTGGGACCGCGAGTTGCGCGCCCGCTTCGAGACCGCCGAGGCGGAGGTCCTGGCCGCGTACCCCCTCACCGAGGAGGAGCGCACCGCGATCGCCGCGCGCGACTTCCGGCGCCTCTACCACCTGGGGCTGCACCCCTACCTGCTGTCGCAGCTGGCCCGGCTGATCTACGGCACCGGCGAGCAGGCCGGCACCTCGCAGGCCGCGACGGCGCTGATCCGGTCGCTGCTGGGGGACGAGTACGAGACCTACATGGCAGCGCGCGGTGACTGACACGCCGACCGGTACGGGGACCGCACCCCCCGCGCCAGTGATCGACATCCACACGCACGCCATGCCCCTGCCGCTGCTGCGCGCGCTGGAGCGCGAGGGGCGCGCGGACCTCTCCCGCGCGGGCGACCGCGTGCTCACGCTGGACCCCGCGCTGTGCGGGCTGCCCGCGGGCGCACCGGTGCCGCTGCCGCCCGAGCAGTACGCCATGGACCACCGGCTCGCCCTGCTCGACGCCTCCGGCGTCGACCACCACGTGGTGGCCGCGCCGCCGTTCCTCTTCGCCTCCCAGGCGACGGACGACGCGCTGGCGCTGGAGCTGGCCCGGCGCTCGAACGACGCGCTGGCGGAGTTCGCCGCGGAGTCCGGCGGCCGGCTGCACGGGCTGGCGACGGTGCCCGTCGGCCACCCCGGAGCCGCCGCGGAGCTGACCCGCGCGCTCGACGAACTCGGCCTGGTGGGCGCCACCATGGGCACCTACGGCGCCGGCCGCGAGCTGGACGACCCGGTCAACGAGGACCTGTGGACGGTGCTCGCGGCCCGCCGCTGCTTTACCCTGCTGCACCCCAGCCGGGTCTCCGAGCGCGACCGGCTCGCCGACTACCACCTCGTCCAACTCCTCGGCTATCCGCTGGAGACGGCCCTCGCCGTCTCCCGGCTGATCTTCGGCGGCGTACTCGAACGGCACGAGCTGACCCTGTGCCTCGCGCACGGCGGCGGCTGCGCGCACGCCGTCGGCGCCCGGCTCGACCTGGGCTGGCACCGCAAGCCGGTGGCGCGCGTGGTCGGCAGCGAGCCGACGGAGTTCCTGCGCCGGCTGCTGTACGACACGGCGGTCTTCGACGTACGGACCATCGCCCGGCTCGTCGAGGACGTCACCGCCCGCAACGTACTGCTCGGCACCGACACCCCGTTCGACCTCATGGACGACCGGCCGCTGGAGACCGTGCGCCGCATCGGGCTCGACGCCGCCGACGAGGCCGCGATCCTCGGCGGCAACGCCGCCGCGCTGCTGCCGGGTCTGGGCCTCGGCACCGGGCCCGCGACGGCCGCCGGCGGGCGCTCGCTACCCTCGCCATCCCATTCCATCCAGTCGAAGGGCTGAGGACATTGAGCAGCGAAGCAGGGACGGACGAGCTGCGCCGGTCATCCCGCGCCGAGGCGGTCGCCAAGCGGATCGAGGGGCGCATCGCCGAGCAGTCCCTGCCCAGCGGTCACAAGCTGGGCACCAAGGAGAGCCTGCGCCGCGAGTACGACGTGGCCGCGGCCACGTTCAGCGAGGCCGTCCGGCTGCTGGTCTCCCGCGGCACCGTCTCCGTACGCCCCGGCGTCAAGGGCGGCATCTTCGTCGCCTCGCCGCCCGCGCTCGTCCGCCTCGGCCGCAAGATGCTGGAGCTGAGCGGCGATTCGGTGTCGGTCTCCGACTGCCTGGTGGTACGGGACAACCTGGAACCGCTCGTCGCGCAGGAGGCGATGCGCCACCGCACGGACGCCGACCTGGCCGAACTGCGCAGGCTGGCCGAGGAGATGGCCGTCGAGGGGCTGTCCGCCGCCGACTACCTCGCGGCCAACTGGGCGCTGCACCGCAGGATCGCCGAGATCACGCCCAACCAGATCCTGCGCCACACCTACGTCTCGCTGCTGGAGTTCGTCGCCAGCCGGCTGCGCGGCGTCACCGCCGACGAGCCGAGCCGGATCAACCCCGACGGCGCCGCCGTGCACCGCGAACTGGTCGAGGCCATCGCCTCCGGCAGCAGGCAGCGGCTCGACGCCGCCATGGAGGCCCACGCCGGGCTCACCGTCACACCGAGGGAGCCCGGATGAGCACACCGACCTCTCCTGCCACGTCTGCTTCTGCCACGTCTGCCGCTGCCGCGGCGGCGCTGGTGGTCATCGACGTCCAGAACGACTACTGCCACCCCGACGGCGTCTTCGCCGCGGCCGGGCTGCGGGTCGCGGACCTCGACGGCCTCGTGGAGCGGATCAACGCCCTGGTGGCGGCGGCCCGCAGCGGCGGCCGGCCGGTGGTGTGGGTGCGGATGGAGTGGCCCGACGACGACTCCGTCGGGCTGCTCGCCGAGCGCAGCCCGTTCCTGCGCGAGCGCGGCCTGCGGCGCGGCACCTGGGGCGCGGAGCCGGTCGCCGGCCTCGACGTCCGGCCCGGGGACCACGAGGTGGTCAAGCCCCGGTTCAGCGCCTTCCACCGCACGTCGCTGGACGGCCTGCTGGCCCGGCTCGCCGTCGGCACCCTCGTGATGGCGGGCGTACGCACCGACTTCTGCGTGGAGTCCACCGTGCGCGACGCCTTCTTCCGGGACCTGCGGGTCGTCGTCGCCCGCGACGCCGTCGCCGGCTACGTCGAGGAGCTGCACGCCGCCAGCCTGCGGCTGATGGGCACCGTCTTCGCCGAGGTCGTCGGCGGCGAACAGGCCGCCGGGCTGCTCGCCGGCGGCCCCGGCCCCGACCCGTCGTACGAGAGGAGCAGGACCGGTGCCGCTGGTCGAAGTGACGCTCGTTGAAGGCCGCTCGCCGCACCAACTGCGCGCCCTCATCGGCGAGGTGACCCGGGCCGTGGCCCGGACCGCGGACGCGCCGCCCGAGAGCGTCCGCGTGATCCTCCGCGAGGTGCCCGCCACGCACTGGGCGGCGGGCGACGTGACCATCCAGGAGAAGCAGGACCAGAAAGGCGAGGACCATGGACCTCATTCCGCACATCGTTGACGGCCGGGAGATCCAGTCGGCCTCCGGCGAGACCTTCGCCACCGTCGACCCGTGGACCCGCGAGCCGTGGGCCGAGGTGTCCCTCGGCGGCACGGAGGAGGCCGGCCTCGCCGTCGCCGCCGCGCGGCGCGCGTTCGACGGCGGGCCGTGGCCGCGGATGGGCTTCGCGGAACGCGGCGCGATCCTGCACCGGCTCGCGGACCTCATCGACGAGCACCGCGACGAACTCGCCCTCGCCGACACCACCGACATGGGCAAGCCGATCGCCGACAGCACCGCCAAGGACGTACCCCGCTCGGCCCTGAACTTCCGCTTCTTCGCCGACCACGCCAGGCTCGCGGCCGGCGAGGCGCTGCCCATGGACAGCGGCCACCACGCCTACAGCAGGTTCGAGCCCGCGGGGGTGGTGGCGGCCATCGCGCCGTGGAACTTCCCGCTGATGCTGGAGACCTGGAAGGTGGCCCCCGCCCTGGCCTGGGGCAACACCGTCGTACTCAAGCCCGCCGAGGACACCCCGGCGTCCGCCACGCTGCTGGCCCGGCTGGCGCTGCAGGCGGGCATGCCGCCCGGCGTGCTCAACGTCGTGCACGGCTACGGGCCCGCGGCCGCCGGCGAGGCGCTGACCACCGACCCGCGCGTGGACCGCATCACCTTCACCGGCGAGTCCGGCACCGGTCGCGCCATCGCCCGCGCCGCCGCGGCGAACCTCACCCCGGTCAGCCTCGAACTCGGCGGCAAGGGCGCCAACGTGGTCTTCGCCGACGCCGACCTCGACTCCGCCGTCTCCTGGTCGATCAAGGCGATCTTCAGCAACGCCGGGCAGGTCTGCCTCGCCGGCAGCCGGCTGTACGTGCAGCGCGAGGTGTACGCCGAGTTCCTCGCCCGCTTCACCGCCGCCGCCGAGGCGCTGGTGACCGGCGACCCCAAGGACCCGGCCACCCAACTCGGCCCGCTCGCCTCGGCGGAGCACCACGCCAAGGTCACCTCCTACCTCGACGGCGTGCCCGCCGACGGCGGCACCATCGCCACCGGCGGACGCGGAGAAGGCTGGACGGTGCTGCCGACCGTCGTCACCGGCGCGCCGCCGGAGGCGCGGATCCACCGCGAGGAGGTCTTCGGCCCGGTCGTCGTCGTCACGCCCTTCGACACCGAGGCGGAGGCGGTGGCCGCCGCCAACGACAGCCCGTACGGCCTGAACGCGATGGTCTTCACCGAGAACCTCTCCCGGGCGCACCGCGTGGCCGCGGCGCTGAAGGCGGGCACGGTCTGGGCCAACTGCTTCTTCATCCGCGACCTGCGCGCGCCGTTCGGCGGGGTGGGGGACTCGGGGGTGGGGCGCGAAGGGGGGAACTTCAGCAGGGAGTTCTTCACCGAGCCGAAGGCCGTGGTGATGGCCGTGACCCCCGCCTGACGACACCCCGCCTGACGAAGGCACCCGCACCACACCGGCGCACCACACCCGCGCACCCACACCCGCGCACACCCGACACTCCGCACCCCGCACCCCGCACCCGCCGATTCCGCACCACTCACTCCCCCTACCTCACGTCAGGAGTGCCCGCATGCCTGCTCCCTCACGGGCCCGAGGCGCCGCCCCGCCGTCGGACGCGGTGGCCAAGGCCGCCGACGCGCTCGCCGAAGCCGCCCGCAC
>NZ_JACBXC010000304.1 GCF_013870535.1 Streptomyces phytophilus
CTTCCCGTCCGCGGCGACGGCCGCACGATCGGCCTCCTCCTCTTCTTCCGGGCTCTGCGACGGCGGTTCCGCCACCACCACGTGCGCGTTCGCCCCGCCCATCCCGAACGAGCTGACCCCGGCGATCAGCCGCCGGTCGCCGTCCGGCCAGGGGCCGTGCTCCTCCTGCACCCGCAGCCCGAGATCGGCGAGCGGGATCGCGGGGTTGGCGGAGCGGAAGTGGAGGCTGCGGGGCAGCTCGCGGTGGTGCAGGCTCAGCAGCGTCTTGATCAGGCCGGTGATGCCGGCCGCACCCTCCAGGTGGCCGACGTTGGTCTTGGCGGAGCCCACGCGCAGCCGGGCCCCGTCGCCGCGGCCGGCGCCCAGGGCCTCGCCGAGTGCCGTCGCCTCGACGGGGTCGCCGAGCCGGGTGCCGGTGCCGTGCAGCTCGACGTACTGGATGTCGCCGGGGGCGACGCCGGCGCGGTCGCAGGCCAGTCGCAGCAGGTCGGTCTGGCCCCGGGCGCCGGGGGTGGTGAGGGTGTCCGTGGTGCCGTCGTTGTTGACGGCGCTGCCGAGGATGACGCCGAGCACCCGGTCGCCGTCGTCGAGGGCGTCGGAGAGCCGCTTGAGCAGCACGAGCCCGCCGCCCTCGCCGCGTACGTAGCCGTTGGCGCGGGCATCGAAGGTGTGGCAGCGGCCGTCGGGCGACAGGGCGCCGAACGCCTCGGTGATCTCGTAGCCGTCGGCGGTGAGGTTGAGGCTCACGCCGCCGGCGATCGCGAGGTCCGCCTCGCCGCGCAGCAGGCTTTCGCAGGCGAGGTGCACGGCGGTGAGGGAGGAGGACTGCCCGGTGTCGACGGACATGCTGGGGCCGGTGAGGCCGAGGAGGTACGAGACGCGGTTGGCGATGATGCCGCGGTGCAGGCCGGTCGCGGTGTGCTGGCCGACGGCCGCGGGGCCGAGCTGCTGGGTGAGCCGGGCGTAGTCGTCGGCCATGGCGCCGACGAACACCCCGGTGCGGGTGCCGGCGAGCGACGCGGGCACGATGCCGGTCCGTTCCAGCGCCTCCCATGCCAGCTCCAGCACGAGGCGCTGCTGCGGGTCCATGGCGGCGGCTTCGCGCGGGCCGATGCCGAAGAAGGCGGGGTCGAAGAGGTCGACGTGGTCGAGGAACGCGCCGCTGCGGGCCCTCCCCGGCGCCTCGCCGGGAGCGTGCAGGTCCGGGCGCCCGTCGGGGAGCCCGGTGACGGCGTCGCGGCCGTCGCGCAGCAGCTCCCAGAACGCCTCGGGTGTGTCGGCCTGCGGGAGGCGGCAGGCCGTCCCGACCACGGCGATGGGTACCGGGCCTTCCGGTCGCGCGAGGGCCTGGGCCGCCGGTTCCGACACTGTCCACACTCCGATCCGTCGGGGCCCCGGCGGGCGCGCGGAAGCGGTGCCGGGCGCTGTACTCGCTCATGCTGGGCGGCCGGGCTAAAGAGGGCCTAACCGTGGGCTGAGTGCCCTACTTGCAGGTCATGCGGACTCTGCCGGGGTCTCGCGCCGCTCCCGGCGCCGGGCGCGCAGGCGGACGAAGACGAACCGGGCGACGAGTACGAGGAGGAGGGCGCCGACGACGGCGGTGAACCCGTTGGCGTACTGCTCCACGGTGTCGTGGCTGCTGCCGACGGCGTAGCCGACGGTGAGCAGGACGAGGTTCCACAGCAGCGAGCCGATCGCCGTGTACGCCGTGAACAGCGGCATCGGCATGCGTTCGATGCCGGCGGGCAGCGAGACGTAGCTGCGCACGATGGGGATCAGCCGGCCGACGAGCACGGCCTTGGCGCCGTAGCGCGCGAACCACCCCTCGGCGCGGTCGAGGTCGGACTCCTGGACCAGCGGGAAGCGGATGAAGATGGCGCGGGTGCGGCGTCTGCCGAGGAGCGCGCCGACGTAGTAGTGGAGGACGGAGCCGACCACGGACCCGATGGTGCTCCAGCACACGAGGGCGAGGAAGTCGAGGTCCCCGAGGCGGGCCGTGTACCCGCCGAGCAGCAGCACGAGTTCGCTGGGCACGGTGGGGAAGAGGCTTTCCAGGCCGGTGGCGATGGCGACGCCGGGCGAGCCGAGGCTCTCCATGAGGTCGGTGGCCCAGTTGCCGGAGCTGCCCGCCGGGGCGGCGGCCCACACCTGAGGTTCGAGGATCATCGCACTTCCCGGGCTCTGCGGGTCGGGGGTCGGGCAGGATCGACCGGCGGGCGGTGCCCGCCGGTCTCAGCCCGTCGTTCGGCTGCGGCGCGCGACGTCAGTCGCAGAGCGCAATGGAGTTGAGCGATTCGGTCTCGCTGACGAGGGTCCACGACAGCTCACCGACCTTGCCGGCGTAGCGGCCGCCGGTGCCGTAGGCGGGGAGCTTCTGCTCCTTGCCGGAGGCCAGCGCGGTCAGGTTGACCAGGCCCGCGACGTGGATGGTGCCGTCGTCGAGGGTGTACTGGGAGGCCGAGAAGGAGAACAGCTCGCCGGTGTCGGCGTCCTTCTTGATGATGATGCCCTTGATGTCGTTGGTCCCGATGCGGTTGCGCTGGTCGTCCAGCACCGCGTCCTCGGTGATCACGACGTCGCCGACGCTGGGACCGACCGGAGCCGCGTCCTTCGTCTCGGTGGTGACCAGCTGCTCGATGAACGAGATGGTCACGCACTCATCTTTGTGGGTGTCCGCGGCGTGGGCCTGGCTCGCGCCGATGGGCACGGTGAGCGCGATGGCCGCGGCCCCGGCGGCGGTCAGCCGGGCGGGGAACTCTGTAGGGCGCACTGCTTTCCCTTCTGGTGGTGGTACTGCTGGGCGAAGGCGCCGGACACCGCTCAGCAGAGCAGGCACCGGCGCCGACGCGGTCATGCTGTTCCGTTGGCCTAAAGCCGCCCTTGGCCGGTTCTCACGCCGACCGCGGCGGCGGTGCCCGCCACACCCGGGGACCGCGGCGGCCGATTCCGCCGCGGTCTCCGGGAGGCGCGCACCCGACCGGCTCGTCAGCCGGTCGGGGCGCCGAACCAGGTGCGCAGCGCGGTGCGCAGCTCGTCCTGGCCCCAGCCGGCGCCGTCGTGCCAGGCGACGCAGCCGTCCGGGCGCAGCAGCAGGGTGCCCGGCAGCTCCGGTACGGGCTGGGCGCGGACCACGTCGACGCGGTCGGCCCAGCCGCTCTCCTCCTGCGCGGAGGCGTCACCGGAGAGGTCGAGCAGCACACCGCGGCCGGACTGCAGGGTCTCGGCGACGCCCATGTCGCCGGCCGCGGTCTTGATCTGCACCTTCGGCAGCCGCCGGCCGAGCAGCCGGTCGCCTTCGACGGGCTCCGGCACGCCTTCGTAGGCGAGGGGGACGGCGGGGCCGAGGTTGGTGACGATCTCGGCGAGGAAGACGTTCACCTCGTCGAACTTCAGGAACTCGCCCATCATCTCCCGCATGTAGCGGGCCAGCGGGCGCGGGTAGAGGAGGGCGAGCTGCGCCTGGATGTTCATGCAGGCGAGCCGGCCGGCGAGGTGCCGCTCCACGTGGTACGAGTCGAGCAGGTCCGCCGGCGCCCAGCCGTGGATCTCGGCGGCGATCTTCCAGCCGAGGTTCACCGCGTCGCCGATGGCGGTGCCCAGGCCCTGCCCGTTGTACGGGTAGTGCACGTGCGCGGCGTCGCCGGCGATGAAGACACGGCCCTTGCGGTACTGCTCCGCGTTGCGGGTGACGATCGAGTAGTGCTGCAGCCAGTGCGCCTCGGTGGCCTTCAGCTCCTTGCCGGTCAGCCGCTTGACGGCGTCGCCGAGCTGCTCCAGCGTCGCCGGGCCGTCCTCGAACTCCGGCGGCTCGGTGGAGAACTCGGCGCTGAACACGCGCATGACGTCGGGGCTCAGCGGGGCGCCGAGGAACTGGTCGCCGTTGTCGGTGTAGGACAGCCCGTACTGCTCGCGCGCCACGTCCTCGCGGTTGATCGCGACGTCGCCGACGATGCCGCGTACGACCACCCAGTCGTCGCCGACGTAGTCGATGCCGGCCTGCTTGCGGACGACGCTCTCCCGGCCGTCGCAGCCGACCAAGTACCGGCAGCGCAGCTGCTCCTCGCCGGCGTCGGAGGCGAGCGTCACGGTGACGCCGGACCCGTCCGCGGCCTCCTCGAACCCGGTCAGGCGGGTCGCCCAGCGCAGGTCGACGCCCAGCTCGACGGCCCGGTCGATCAGCACCTTCTCCAGCCTCGACTGGAGCACCATGTGGGTGGGTTCACGCGGCCCCTGCACCTTCTCGAAGGCCAGCCGCAGGTCCGCGAACCGCACCTCGGGGAACGTGACCGTGCCCTCCCGCAGCCCGGCGGCGAGGCCGCGCTGGTCCAGCATCTCCAGCGTGCCCGCGTTGATCGCCATGGCCGGAGCCTCGGCGCGCTGCGTGGGGTGGATGTCCACAAGGACCGCGGGCACGTCACGCATCGCCAGCTCGCAGGCGAGCATCAGACCGGCGGGCCCGGCGCCCACGACGACGACCGGCTCACTCATAAAGGCTCCTTCGGAAGGTACGAACGTACGTCGGTACGGGGCGCGTTGCCCGGGTCGGCGCGCGGCGCGTCACCGGGCCGCGGCCCCGGCCGCTGCGGCGAGGGAGGTCTCCCCCTCGAAGGTGGTCATCAGGTAGCCCGCCAGCGCCTGCGGCGTGGGGTTGTCGAAGATGGCCATCGGCGGGATCTCCAGCCCCGACACGGCCGCGACCCGGTTGCACAGTTCGAGGGCCGTGAAGGAGGAGAACCCCAGCTCGGTGAACTGGGCGTCGGCGGCGATCTCCCCGGTGTCCGCGTGCCCCAGGACCTGGGCGGCGGCGTCCCGCAGCAGCTCCAGCAGCAGGTCGGCCCGCTCGGTGTCGGCGGCGGTGTCGAGCCGGTGGCGCAGCCGCGCCGCGGCCTCGCCGAGCGGCCCGGCTCCGTCGGCCTCGGGCTCCCAGGCGCCGCCCTCCCCCGCGCCGGCGCCGGCTTCGGGGACCGCGCGCAGCAGGGAGCCGGCGGCGCCCTGCTCGGACTGCCTGACGTAGCGGTCCCAGTCGACGTCGACCAGCACGGGCGCGGCCGGCCGGCCGGCGACGGCACGTACCAGCAGCCGTGCCGCGAGCCGCGGCGCCATGGGGCGGATGCCCTGGTAGCGCAGGTGCTTTCCGGCCGGGGTGTCCGCCGCCTCCGGGTCCTGCCACGGGCCGCAGACGACCGGGGTGACGGGCAGGCCGCGCTCGCGGTACGTCTGCGCCAGCGCCTCCAGGTGGGCGTGCACCGCCCCCTGGGCGCCGAAGCCGGCCGCGCCGAGGGCACCGACCGCGGACGTGCAGTGGACGAACGACTCCAGCCCGCGGTCGAGGGTCAGCTCGCAGAGGTTGGCCAGGGACTTCGCGGCCGGGTCGAGCAGCCGGCCGATGTCGTCGGCGTCCACCGCGCCGACGACGGCGTCGTCGAGCTGGGCGGCGACGTGCACGACTGCGGTCAGCGGGTGCTCGGGCGCGACGGAGCGGACGAGTGCGGCGACCGCGGCGCGGTCGGCGAGGTCGACGGCGGCCACCACCGGCTCCGCCCCCGCCTCCCGCAACTGCGCGACCAGCGCAGCGGCTTCCCCGTCCGCGCCTGGCTCGGTGGCCAGCAGCAGGTGCCGTACACCTTCGCGTACGAGCTGCACGGCGATCTCCTCCGCAAGCGCACCGGCCGCCCCGGTCACCAGCACCGTGCCGTCC
>NZ_JACBXC010000305.1 GCF_013870535.1 Streptomyces phytophilus
CAGCGCGGGGGCGACGCTGTCCTTGGCGACGATCCACACCCGCTCGGCCGCGCCGGTGACGAAGACGGTGAGGAGGATCCAGGTCAGGGCCGAATCCGGCGTCCAGTCGATCCACAGCGGGGCGACGATGAGCAGCCCCGCGCGCACCACGTCCGCGCCGACCATCGTCCAGCGCCGGTCCAGCTTCCCGGACCCGGACAGCAGCGACCCGACCGGCCCCAGCAGCGCGGCGCCGAAGACGACCGTCGACAGCAGCCGGACCGCGAAGACCACGCTGACGGTGACCGCCGCGCCGCGATAGCCGCCGCCGAACGACTCCTCCGCGAGCCCCGCCTGGAGCGCGAGCAGCACCAGGACGAGCAGCGCCAGCGCGTCCGCGGTGGCACTCGTGAGATGGGCGCCCCACAACCGCCTCAGTGGCGGCACGCGCAGCAGCGCACGCACGGCGCGCTCGCGTGAGTCCGCGACAAGGCTCTCGGTGGGGTCCGGCGCTGTCGTCGGCTGGTCGGCTCGCATGCGGTCAGCCTAGCGGGACGGGCCGGACCGTTGAGCTCCGCACGAACACTTGCCCGGTTCTGTGGATAACTAGCCGGTTGTGGACAACCCGCGGCCTCCGTCCCACCGGACATCCCCGCCGCGCCCCACCGGACCGGGCGCCCCCGGGCAGAGCGCTCCCGGAGCCGGGGCCCCTACCCGTCCTCGTCCGGCACGTCCGCCTTCGCCGACACCGTCTTCTTCGTCGTCGCCTTCTTCGCCGCGGCCGTCTTCGTCCCGGTCGCCTTCTTCGCCGCGGTCTTCGTCGCCGCCTTCTTCGCGGGGGTCTTCTTCGCCGCCGCCTTCTTGGCCGGCGCCTTCTTCGCGGGAGCCTTCTTGGCCGCCTTCTTCGCGGTCTTCTTCGCCGGCCCCTTCGCCCGCTTCTCCGCCAGGAGCTCGAACCCGCGCTCCGGCGTGATCGACTCCGGCTCGTCCCCCCGCCGCAGCGTCGCGTTCGTCTCGCCGTCCGTCACGTACGGCCCGAAGCGCCCGTCCTTGACCACCACCGGCTTTCCGCTCTCCGGGTCCTCGCCCAGCTCCTTCAGCGGCGGCTTCGCCGCGGCCCGCCCGCGCTGCTTGGGCTGGGCGTAGAGCGCGAGCGCCTCCTGGAGCGTGACCGTGAAGAGCTGGTCCTCGCTCTGCAGCGAGCGCGAGTCGGTGCCCTTCTTCAGGTACGGGCCGAAGCGCCCGTTCTGCGCGGTGATCTCCGTGCCGCTCTCCGGATCGGTGCCGACGACGCGCGGCAGCGACAGCAGCTTCAGCGCGTCGGCGAGCGTCACCGTGTCCAGCGACATCGACTGGAACAGCGACGCCGTCCGCGGCTTCACCGCGTTCTTGCCGGACTGCGGCGTGCCCTCGGGCAGCACCTCGGTCACGTACGGCCCGTAGCGCCCGTCCTTGGCGACGATCTCGCGTCCGCTGTCCGGGTCGGTGCCCAGCTCGTACGCCCCGCTGGGCTTGTCGAGCAGCTCCTCGGCCAGCTCGACCGTCAGCTCGTCCGGCGGCAGCTCGTCCGGCACGTCGGCGCGCCGGTGCTCCTCGGTGTCCCGCTCGCCGCGCTCCACGTACGGCCCGTAGCGCCCGACGCGCAGCACGATCCCCTCGCCCACCGGGAACGTGGAGACCTCCCGGGCGTCGATCGCCCCCAGGTCGGTGACCAGCTCCTTCAGCCCCGCCAGGTGGTCGGCGCCGGCCCGGTCCCCGGCGGAGGTGACGGCGTCGTCCGTACCGAAGTAGAAGCGCCGCAGCCACGGCACCGCCTCGGCCTCGCCGCGCGCGATGCGGTCGAGGTCGTCCTCCATCTTGGCGGTGAAGTCGTAGTCGATGTAGCGGCCGAAGTGCTTCTCCATCAGGCCGACGACGGCGAAGGAGAGGAAGGACGGCACCAGGGCCGTGCCCTTCTTGAAGACGTAGCCGCGGTCCAGGATCGTGCCGATGATCGAGGCGTACGTGGACGGGCGGCCGATCTCCCGCTCCTCCAGCTCCTTGACGAGCGTGGCCTCCGTGTAGCGGGCGGGCGGCTTGGTGGCGTGCCCGTCCGCGGTGATCTCCTCGGCGCTCAGCCGGTCGCCCTCGGCGAGCTGCGGCAGCGGCCGGTCGCGGTTGTCCAGGTCGGCGGAGGGGTCGTCGGAGCCCTCGACGTACGCCTTCATGAAGCCGTGGAACGTGATGACCCGGCCGGACGCGGAGAACTCGGCGTCCCGCCCGTCCGCCGCCGTGCCGCCCAGCTTCACCGTCACGGACTGCCCGGTGGCGTCCTTCATCTGCGAGGCGACCGTACGCATCCAGATCAGCTCGTACAGCCGGAACTCCGTGCCCGACAACCCCGTGTCCGCCGGCGTGCGGAAGCGGTCCCCGGAGGGCCGGATCGCCTCGTGCGCCTCCTGCGCGTTCTTCACCTTGCCCGTGTAGTTCCGCGGCCGGTCCGGCAGGAAGTCGCGCCCGTACAGCTGCGTGACCTGCGCCCGCGCGGCGGCGACCGCCGTCTCCGACAGCGTCGTGGAGTCGGTGCGCATATAGGTGATGAAGCCGTTCTCGTACAGCCGCTGGGCCACCTGCATGGTGGCCTTGGCGCCGAGCCCCAGCTTGCGCGACGCCTCCTGCTGCAGCGTCGTCGTACGGAACGGGGCCGAGGGCGAGCGCCGGTACGGCTTCGCCTCGACGCTGCGTACCGCGAACGCCGTGTCCTGCAGCGCGGCGGCCAGCGCGCGGGCGCCCTCCTCGCTCAGGTGCAGCACGTCGGCCGAAGAGCCGCTCTTGAGCTGCCCGTCCTGACCGAAGTCGCGGCCCTGGGCGATCCGGCGGCCGTCGACCGCGGAGAGCTTGGCGCCGAAGCTGCGCGGGTCGGTGGCGTCGCCGGCGCGGCCGGTGGCGAAGACGCCGGCCAGGTCCCAGTACTCGGCGGAGCGGAACGCGATGCGCTCGCGCTCCCGCTCGACGACGAGGCGGGTGGCGACGGACTGGACCCGGCCGGCGGACAGCCGGGGCATGACCTTCTTCCACAGCACCGGCGAGACCTCGTACCCGTACAGCCGGTCGAGGATGCGGCGGGTCTCCTGGGCGTCGACCAGTTTCTGGTTGAGCTGGCGCGGGTTGGCGACGGCCTGGCGGATCGCGTCCTTGGTGATCTCGTGGAAGACCATCCGGTGCACGGGGACCTTGGGCTTGAGCACCTCCAGCAGGTGCCACGCGATGGCCTCGCCCTCGCGGTCCTCGTCCGTCGCAAGATACAGCTCGTCCGACTCGGCCAGCAGTTTCTTCAACTTGCTGACCTGTTGTTTCTTGTCGCTGTTCACCACATACAGCGGCTCGAAGTCATGATCGACGTTCACCCCGAGCCGCGCCCAGGACTCTCCCTTGTATTTGGCCGGCACCTCGGCGGCGCCGTTCGGGAGATCGCGGATGTGCCCGACGCTCGACTCGACCTCGTAGCCGGGGCCCAGATAGCCCTTGATCGTCTTCGCCTTGGCAGGCGACTCCACGATGACGAGTCGGCGGGTCTTGCTGGTGGCGGACAACTTCGGCTCTCTCTTCTCCGGTCGGAAGCTGGCAGCGATCTGGTGGGGGGATTCGCGGCGATCTTGCCGGTGGTCGTTGTAGGTGGCCTTGTGGGCTCTCTTGTGGACGGCCGTGCGGGTCGTACGTCGCTGTGCTGGGCGTTGCTGCGGAGTGTGACGGTACAACCCGCCCCCGTGTCAAGCGGCTAAAACCCGGGGCGCCACTCGAACGGTAACCCGACAAGCCGCCTAGCTCCCGCACAGAGCACATTCCGGTCGCGGCGGTCTGTATCGCACAGCCCCTTGACAGCAGCCAGTACTACAGATGGGAGTATGGGCGTCCGACCACGCCGTGAGGCCGGTCGGAGCCCACCACTTCAGACATCCGACCGGGGGGACGACCAGTGTCCGATCCGAATCAGAATCCATACGGCCAGCCGCCTGGCTACGGCTATCCGCAGCAGGGTCAGGTCGACCCGTCGCAGAATCCGTACGGCCAGCCCGCGGCGCCCCCGGCGAACCTCCCGCAGGCCCCGGGCATACCGTCGGCCGACCCGAACGCACCGTACGGGTACGACCACCACGGCCGTCCGTTCTCCGACAAGTCGACCATCGTCGCCGGCGTACTCCAGATGACCCTCGGCCAGGTCGGTGCCGGGCGCTTCTACACCGGGCACACGGGTATGGCCGTCGCGCAGCTCCTCACCTGCGGCGGCCTGTTCATCTGGAGCTTCATCGACGGGATCATCCTGCTGGTGAGCAAGGACAAGACCGATGCCCAGGGCCGACCTCTCCGCTACTGAGGACGGGCCGACCGCCCGCCGGACGCCCGACGGCCCCGCCGGCTGCTGCCGGCGGGGCCGCCGTCGCCGCGTGCGCAGGCATCCGGCCGCGCTGCCGCTCTCGCTCACCGCGGCGGGAGCGGCGGGCGCGGTGTACCTCTACGGTACGAACCCCCACGAGCCGGGGCACTGGCTGCCCCGGTGCCCGTTCAACTGGGTCACCGGCCTGGACTGCCCCGCCTGCGGCGTTACCCGCATGGCGTACGACATGCTCCACGGCGACCTCGGCTCCGCCTTCCACAGCAACGCCCTGATGCTGCTGCTCGGCCTGCCGTTCGCGGCGGTGCTCTACGGCCGCTGGCTCTACGAGGGCGTGCGCGGGCGCCGCTGGCAGCCGTCCTTCGGGCGGCTCGGCACGGCGGCGGTGCTGGGCGTGGCGCTGGTGTGGGCCGTGGTACGGAACGTGGCGTAACCCCGGCCCTCCGCACCGGCACACCGGCCCCGCCGGCGCTCAGTCCGGCGCCAGGAACCCCTGCTCCACCAGCAGCCGGATCACCCCCGGCGTACGCTCCCGCAGCACCCCCGGGTCCTCCCCCAGCACCTGCGCGATGGCGTCCAGGATGACCCCCGCCGGCAGCGTGCCGTCGCACGCCCCGGCGAACCCCGCGGCGACCGTGTCCGCCCGCGTCGCCCGCCGCATCCCCCGCTGCCGCCGCAGCACCACGTGCTCCGGATCCTCCTCGCCCGGCCGGCCCACCTGCTCCTGCACCACGTCGTCCGCGAGCCGGAACGTCGTCGCCAGCAGCGCCGCGTCGTCCGTACGGCGCAGGAAGTCCTGCCGCGCGAAGTGCTCCACCACGGCCTCGCCGAGCGGCTGTTCCACCGCGTGCGGCCAGTCCTCGACGGTGACCGCCGGGTCCGCCGCGTCCGTACGGCGCAGGGTGATCCAGCCGAAGCCGACGGCCCGGGTACGGGCGGCGGCGAAGGCGTCGAGCCAGTCGTCGTAGCGGGCCGCGTAGGCCGCGGGGTCGGCGTGGTCGCCCGCGTCGCGCAGCCACAGCTCCGCGTACTGCGTGACGTCCTGCACCTCCCGCTGCACGATCCACGCGTCGCAGCCGGGCGGCACCCAGGCCGCGACGCGGTCGCGCCAGTCCTCGTCCTCGACGTGCTGCCAGTTGGCGAGGAGCTGGCAGTAGCCGCCCTCGGCGAGGTGGTCCGCGGCCCCGCGGACGAGGGTGCGGCACAGCTCGTCGCCGGCCATGCCGCCGTCGCGGTACGTCAGCCGGGCGCCGGGCGAGATGACGAACGGCGGGTTGGAGACGATCAGGTCGTACCGCTCGCCGGCCACCGGCTGGAAGAGCGACCC
>NZ_JACBXC010000306.1 GCF_013870535.1 Streptomyces phytophilus
TGCTGCTCGACCTGCGGACGGTTCCCGAGGAGGAGGACGCGGCACTGCTCGCCGCCGTCCTCGCGACGGCGACCGCACCGCCGCAGGAGGCGTGACCCCCGGGGACACTCCTGTACGGCCGCGGCGGGACCGGGCGTTCACCACGGCGGGCAAGCGCGCGGCAGACAGAGCCTCGCACCGGCGCGCGCTCCTGGGGCACCGGAGCCCGGCTCGCGGCTCACCGCGCCGGTGCCTCCGCGTGCAGCACCACCACCGCCAGGTCGTCCTCCACCGGCTCGGGGCTGAACTCGTGCGTCGCCTGGCGGACCCGCTCGGCCACCGCCATCGCGCCCATGCCCGCGCAGGTGCGCAGAATGCCGGCCAGACCCTCCCCGTCGTCGAGGAGGCGCTGGCCGTCGCGGCGCTCGGTGACCCCGTCGGTGACGCACAGCAGCGTGTCGCCGGGCGCGAGGCGGAAGGTGTCGGCGTTGAACTCGGCGTCCTCGTCGATGCCGAGCAGCAGTTGGGAGCGGACCACGGAGCCCACTTCCCCGTCGGCGGTCATCCGCAGCGGCAGGGGATGGCCGGCGCTGGCCAGGCGGCACTGGGCGCCGCCCGCGCTCGGGTCGGGGGTCAACTCCCCGTAGACCATGCTGAGGAAGCGGGGCCGCGCCCCCTCTCCTCGGGCGCTCACCGCTTCCGCGGCGTCCTCCGCCATCATCGCGTTCAGCCAGCGCAGCACGGACTCCACGCCGTGGCCCTCGCGGGCGAGCAGCCGCACCAGGTGGCGGGTCAGGCCGGTCACCGACATCGCCTCGGCGTCCTTGCCCTGTACGTCGCCGAGGAGGAAGCACCACCGGCCGTCACCGGTGGGGAAGAGGTCGTAGAAGTCGCCCCCGACGGTCTGCCCGCTGGCGTGGGGCTCGTAGACGATCGCCGACTCCATGCCGGGCAGCCTGCCCAGCGTGGCCGGGAGCTGCCGGCGCTGGAGGGCCCGGCTGATGCTCGTCTGGCGGGTGTACTGGCGGGCGGTGACGAGGGCCTGGGCGACCTGCCGGGAGACGTCCTCCACGATGTGGGCCACGGAGTCGGTGATCTCGGGCGGCCCGGCCTGCCCGATCAGCAGCGCGCCCTGGTACGTCCCGCCGGAGACCAGGGAGAACGCGAGCGCCGACCCGCCGTCGTCGGTGCCGGCGCTCTGCGGCCACGGCCAGGTGGTGCCCGCGGTCCACAGCTTCGGCGGCGGCGCCTCGGCTTCGAGGTCGCCGCGGAGCCGGCCGATGCGCTGCTCGTCCGCGTGCCAGACGCTGGTGAGCCGCATCTCGCCGTCCTCCGCGAGCAGCCAGACGGCGCACCAGTCGGCGAGCCGGGGCACCATCAGCTGGGTGGCCAGGGCGGCGACCATCTTTTCGTCGAGCTGCCCGGCCAGCAGCTCGCTGGCCTCGGCGAGGAACGTCCCTCCGTGGCCCCCCACGCCGGCCTGGCCGCGGTACTCGGTACGGGCGAGGGGGTGGGCCACCTCCGTGGCCTGGAGCTGCTGGTAGAGCACCGGGCTGAGCGGGCCGACCGGCACCTTCGTCGCACCTGGCGCGGGCAGGCTGAGGCGGCACCACACGGCCTTCTCGGTGTGCCGGTAGGTGACGCCCCACGAGTCGGCGAGGGTCGACACGATCTGGAGCCCCAGGCCGCGGCCGCTGCCCGTGCCGTCGGCGGCGCCCGGCACGGTGGCCGCCGGCTGCCGGTCGTACACCTCGACCAGGGCGCCGGTCAGAGCGTCGTCCGCCGCCGGGTCGGTCTCCACCCGGCAGGCCAGTTCCATCGGGGTGCCGGCGTGGATCAGCGCGTTCGTGACCAGTTCGCCGGCGAGCAGGGCGGCGTCGTCCGCCAGCTGCTCGGCCTGCGGGCCGAGCGAGGAGGTCGCCAGCGCCCGCTCGGTGATCATGGCGCGGACGACGGCGCGGGCCCGGGCCGGCGCCTGCCGGCTGACCGGCAGCTCCGTACGTATGCCGGACCCGTCCGGCGCGCCTGACCTGCCCGGAGAGACGGCCTGCACTGATGGCTCCTCTCACCTAGACAAATACTAATATAATGAACAAAAGCTCCTTGGGTGAGGGGCGGACACGGAGGCCCGACCGGCCGGCCAGGCACGGAACGTGCAGGGATGGGGCGTGATGGAGGACCGTGAGAAGCAGTCGGTACCCACCGTCGAGCTGCGCCCGCTGCTGACGGCGCTCAGGTCGCTGCGCGACGGTGACTTCTCGGCGCGCCTGCCGGAGGACGGCGACGGCGTGCTGGGCGAGGTGGCCGAGGCGTTCAACCGGGTGGCCGTCCGCAACGCACACCTCGCGTCGGAGGTGCGCAGGGTGCGGGGCGTGGTCGCGCGGAAAGGCGTGCTGGACGAGCGCATATCCGCCAGTACGGGGCAGGGCGACTGGGCGCAGACCGTGCACGACGCGAACGACCTGCTCGACGCGCTGGCCGTACCGATGACGAACGCCACCCGGGTGCTGGAGGCGGTGGCGGAGGGTGACCTGAGCCAGCACATGGAGCTGCGGGTCGGTACCCGGCAGCTCCACGGCGAACTGCGCAGTCTGGGAGTGGGGCTCAACCGCGTGGTGGACCACCTGTCCGCGTTCACCGGCGAGGTGATGCGGGTGGCGCACGAGGTGGGCACCGAGGGCCGGCTCGGCGGCCGCGCCAGCGTACGGGGCCTGTCCGGCTCCTGGCGCGCGGTGACCGAGGCGGTCAACACCATGGCCTCCCGGCTGACCCGGCAGGTGCGCGACATCGCCGCCGTGACCACCGCCGTGGCCAGCGGCGACCTGACCCGCAAGGTGACGGTGGAGACCGCCGGGGAGCTGCTGGAGCTGAAGCTCACGGTGAACACGATGGTGGATCAGCTGTCGGCGTTCGCGGACGAGGTCACCCGGGTGGCCCGCGAGGTGGGCACCGACGGCATCCTCGGCGGCCAGGCGCAGGTCAGGGACGTGTCGGGGGTGTGGAAGGACCTCACGAACAATGTCAACCTGATGGCCTCGAACCTCACCTCCCAGGTCCGCAACATCGCCCAGGTGACCACCGCGGTGGTACGGGGCGACCTCAGCCAGAAGATCACCGCGGACGCGCGCGGCGAGATACGCCAGCTCATGAGCACGGTGAACACGATGGTGGATCAGCTGTCGGCGTTCGCGGACGAGGTCACCCGGGTGGCCCGCGAGGTCGGTACCGACGGCATCCTCGGCGGCCAGGCCCATGTGAAGGACGTGTCGGGGGTGTGGAAGGACCTGACGGACAACGTGAACTTCATGGCGTCGAATCTGACGTCGCAGGTCCGCAACATCGCCCAGGTCGCCACCGCGGTGGCCAACGGTGACCTCTCCAAGAAGATCGACGTCGATGCGCGCGGCGAGATCCTCGAACTCAAGACCACCCTCAACACCATGGTGGATCAGCTGTCGGCGTTCTCCTCCGAGGTGACCCGGGTGGCCCGCGAGGTGGGCACCGACGGGAACCTCGGTGGCCAGGCGCAGGTCAGGGACGTGTCGGGGGTGTGGAAGGACCTGACGGACAACGTGAACTTCATGGCGTCGAATCTGACGTCGCAGGTCCGCAACATCGCCCTGGTGACCACCGCGGTGGCCAACGGTGACCTCTCCAAGAAGATCGACGTCGATGCGCGCGGTGAGATCCTCGAACTCAAGACGACCGTCAACAGCATGGTGCAGCAGTTGCGCGACTTCGCGGACGAGGTCACGCGGGTGGCGCGCGAGGTCGGCACCGAGGGGAAGCTCGGCGGGCGGGCCCAGGTACACGGTGTCTCGGGGGTGTGGAAGGACCTGACGGACAACGTGAACTTCATGGCGTCGAATCTGACGTCGCAGGTCCGCAACATCGCCCAGGTCGCCACCGCGGTGGCCAACGGTGACCTCTCCAAGAAGATCGACGTCGATGCGCGCGGCGAGATCCTCGAACTCAAGACCACCCTCAACACCATGGTGGACCAGCTGTCGTCGTTCTCCTCCGAGGTGACCCGGGTGGCGCGCGAGGTGGGCAGCGAAGGCCGCCTCGGCGGCCAGGCGCGCGTCGAAGGCGTGTCGGGCAACTGGAAGCGGCTCACGAGAGGCGTCAACGAGCTGGCCCTGAACCTCACCACGCAGGTGCGCAACATGGGGGAGGTGGCGAGCGCGGTCGCCAAGGGCGACATGTCGCGGTCCATCACGGTGGAGGCGCAGGGCGAGGTGGCCGACCTCAAGGACAACGTCAACCGCATGGTGTCCAACCTGCGGGAGACCACCCGTACCAAGGACTGGCTGGAGTCCAACCTGACCCGCATCGCCGGCCTGATGCAGGGCCACCGCGACATGGTGGAGGTCGCGGACCTGATCCTGCGCGAACTGGCACCGCTGGTGAACGCGCACTCCGAGCTGTTCTTCCGGGTCGACAACGGGGCCCCGGACGGCGAGGGCCTGGAGCTCATCGCGGACTACGGCGTCGGCGGCCGCGGGCGGGACGACCTCCAGTCCGAGTCCCCGATCCGCGGGCTGATCGCCCAGGCCGTGCAGCAGAAGAAGCGGATCTTGATCGAGGACGCCCCGCAGGACTACGTGACCGTCGAGTCCGGCCTGGGCTCCGCGCCGGCCTCCAGCATCCTCATCCTGCCGATCCTGTTCGAGGACCGGCTGCTGGGCGTGATCGAGCTGGCTTCGTTCAGCAAGTTCAACGAGATCCAGCTGACGTTCGTCGACCAGTTCGCGCACACCATCGGCGTCTCGTTCAACACCATCCTCGCCAACGCCCGCACCGAGGCGCTGCTGTCCCAGTCGCAGCGCCTGACGTCCGAGCTGCGCACCCGCTCCGAGGAACTCCAGCGGTCCAACGCGGAGCTGGAGGAGAAGGCGTCGCTGCTGGCCACGTCGTCCCAGTACAAGTCGGACTTCCTGGCGAACATGTCGCACGAGCTGCGCACCCCGCTGAACTCCCTGCTGATCCTGGCCCAGTTGCTCGCCGACAACGCCGACGGGCGGCTGTCGGACCAGGAGGTGGAGTTCGCGGGCACCATCTACCAGGCGGGATCGGACCTGCTCCAGCTCATCAACGACATCCTGGACCTGTCCAAGGTGGAGGCGGGCCGGATCGACGTGCGCCCGCAGCGGATCCCGCTGACGAAGCTCCTGGAGTACGTACGCGCCACGTTCCGGCCGCTGACGATCGACCGCGGCCTGGGCTTCGAGGTGACCGTGGGCGACGACGTGCCGTCCGAGCTGCACACGGACCAGCAGCGCATCCAGCAGGTGCTGCGCAACCTGCTGTCCAACGCGGTGAAGTTCACCAGCAGCGGGCGGGTGGAACTGCGGGTGGAGCGGGTCCCGTCGGAGGAGTTCGCGGAGGACACGCTGCGCGACGCGGAGGTGGTGCTCGCGTTCTCCGTGAAGGACACCGGCATCGGCATCCCGGCCGAGAAGCTGGACGTGGTGTTCGAGGCGTTCCAGCAGTCCGACGGCACCACCAGCCGCAAGTACGGCGGCACCGGGCTGGGCCTGTCCATCAGCCGGGAGATCGCCGGCCTCCTCGGCGGGCGCATCGACGCCGAGAGCGAGGAGGGCGTGGGCTCGCGGTTCACCCTCTACGTACCGGCGCAGCTGCCCGGCAAGGCGCTCGCGGCCGCCTCGGGGAGCGCGACGCCGCAGCTCGAAC